>NZ_JBCOME010000040.1:30450-38420 GCF_040924365.1 Ruminococcus sp. 1001136sp1_2201st1_G3_2201SCRN_220225
TATATTACGCCGCAGATGATAAAAGAAATAAGCGGTATGATGCAGCTGATTATGAGATGTCAAAGTGCAATGAGTTGGAAACTGCAAAGCCTTCGATATGATTATATAGAACAGATAAGAGGAGATAATGGGACAGATGAGAGTGAGAATGTCCGAGAATTATACGAGTACTTCTTTGGAGGTGACCATGATACAGTTTCAGGGAAAATTAAATTAAATAAAGAGCGTGTATATGAGTCCTTTGAAATTTATCTGCAGCAGTTATGTGATGTGCTGGCCCAGTTGTTGGGAACCAAAAATGAAAAAAGAGAAATCAGAGTGCATTTCAGATACTGGACTGCGGAACTGGGAGACAAAAATCTATATAAGCCATTGGTAATTGCTGGTGAGGGAATGAAAATTAAAGAGATGAGAGATCTTTCCTGGTCAGAACTTTTGAAGGGAAGCTATGAGGCCGGTCATTGTTTAATTGCTTCTATAAATGAAAAATATTGCCAGAACAGCTTTAAGAATAACAAGAATAAGGATGAAAGCAAAAAGAAGTGGTGCGACTTTTGGACTGCTATTCCAAAGCTTGGAAAAAATAAAGGAAAAAATACTCGTAAAGATATTGATAAAAATGTATATAAAGAGTATAATTCTGTAACAGATGAAGTGACTGTTGATCAACCTTATCTCACATTTGGAATTACGATTTATGATGAAAGAGACCGCAGATTATTGTATGTACTAGATTATCTGCATATCGATGAAATCATAAGCGATATGATTGATGATTTCTTATATTATTTTCCAGTTGATTTTGAAAAATATGCTGAATCAAGGAGGCTCGATTAGTAGATGGCTGATGAAAATGTAGCAGTGCAGCTAAATGACGGAGGGAGAATAAGATTATCTGGAAAAGATATTAAAAATGAAAAAGACGACGCTGTAGTGTTGGTTAATATGAATCGTCTCTATTTAAAACAGGTAAGGATTATTCAAAAAAAATATACAAGTGATAAAGAACGAGAAGAAGCTGAGAAGGTTCTTCATGTAATTAATACCACTTTACGAAAAATTCCTGATGAGAGACAGATGTTTGTCGACATGTCTGTAAAAGATGTTAAATTTTGTTTCCATAACGAGCTTGTAAATCTTCCGGCTAATTCATTCAGAAAGATTAATATGTGTAAAATGCAGGAAGCAAATGGCTAACCTGGTTTATAATAAGGTTGCATGAATTTTTGAAAGATGAAAATAACTTTGGGAAATGAGCAGAAACTGGATTATGATATAAGAAAAAATATTCAATATGCCGGATGATGGGAAGTCATCCGGCATGTTGAATATTAGGGGGGATGTTTATGAATGAGCAGTTGCTGAAAATGAATGGCTTATCGGTGGAAATTCCGAATGCGTTGTCGTTTAAAGCACATCTGTGGCATGAATTTAAGGCGGTGTTGAATAATGTGCTATCTGGTAGCGAAAGATCAAGCATTGGGGTCAGACCCCATAAAGGTGTAACGCGCCGAAAAATAGTTTGTTATTTTTTCATAACCATCCTAAGAATTCATGCTTTTCAGAAAAAGATTTGGAATCCTTTTTAACATCAGATGCAATAATAATGATGTCTGTAGTGTGTAATAATGGCAGATTGAATACTACCCGGGGTCAGACCCCATAAAGAAAAAATAAAATTTTCAAATAGTGTTTGAAAAATATATCATTTGTGATATAATCCATATAGTGCAAAACGAGAGGAAATGAGATATGGATTACGATATCGAAATGAACCAGAAAGATTACCAAAAAGAAAAAGAAATTTGCTCGAAGCGTTTAGCGGCATATACTGAGGCAATTCAAAGGATTACATTAGAGAAATCCTCAAAGGTAATAGACGATCTTGTAGAGGAAAGGCATCGGCAAGGGCTGACACAACAGGATATAGCAGATATGACAGGAATTCGGACCTCGAATGTGGCACGTCTGGAAAAAGGGAAAAGGATTCCGACATTAATTATATTGCAGAAATATGCTTCAGCATTGGGAAAGCATATCGAAGTAAAGGTATGCGAAGGAACAGAAGAGTAAATGTGGCAGTAAGGGAAACAGTATGTTTCCCTTTTAAAGAAAATATCATAGATGATAGTATAAATAAAGATAAAGGAGAAAAAAGATAGCAAGAAAATTGAGAATATGGTTTCCAGGAGCAATTTATCATTTGATGGAGCGGGGAATACGGAGACTGGAAATCTTTCAAGATGAATTTGATTACCAGGTATTTCTGGAGATATTAAAAAAGGAATCGGAGCAGAAAAAATGTAACATACATGCGTACTGTCTGATGACAAACCATTTCCATCTGCTTGCAGAGAGTCAGAACGTAGAAATTGGGAAGTTTATGAAGAGTCTTGCTGGAAAATACGCAATGTATTATAACCACAGACATTCATATAAGGGACATGTTTTTGAAGACCGATATAAATCATGTCTGGTGGAAACAGATGAATATTTCTTACAGACAAGCCGTTACATTCATCTAAATCCAGTTAAGGCGAAGATGACAGAGCATCCTGAAGATTATAAATGGAGTTCTTATCGAACTATTATAAATCTGCAGGATGATAAGATTACAGAAAAACAAAAAACACTTTCCTATTTTGGGAAAAAAGGGGTTTACGCTTATCGGGACTTTGTGGAAAATGCAGCGCAGAAATATTATATAGAAGAGAATGAAATCAGAACAGGAATGGGGGAAAACGAACTATGGCTTCCGTGGTAAAATGTTTTGCAATCGATGGAATTGATGGTTATCCAGTTGATATAGAAATAAAAACACTGGAAGGACAGCCAATGATTTCGATTATAGGGCTGGGAGACCAGGCAGTGAAAGAGGCATCGGAACGTGTACAGGCGGCAATTGATGAAACTGGATATATCTTTCCCAAAAAACGTGTGATTATTAGCTTGGCACCGAGTGATAAGAAAAAAAGTGGTTCTCATTTTGACCTCGCTATGGCAATTGGTGTCTTACAGCAAAATGAGGATATGGCAGTTAAAAATATTTCTGAATATGGATTTATAGGAGAACTTTCCCTAGATGGAAGATTGCGGGCTTGTCATGGAATTCTGCCAATGATTATTGCAGCACAGCGTAATGGAATAAAAAAAGTCATCATTCCAGTAGAAAATTTGAAAGAAGCTAAACTTGTCCAGGGAGTAACGATTATCGGACTACAGAATTTGAGTGAGGTAGTGCGCTTTTTAGAGGGAAAAAATGTTGATGTAAATCGTATGTCAGATAAGATGGAGCAGGAAGATTGGGAAAAAGTAGTAGATTTTGCTGATGTGAAAGGACAGAAAGAATTGATTGATGCAGTCATATTAGCGGCAGCTGGAGGGCATAATATGCTGATGATAGGAGAACCAGGGTGTGGGAAAACAATGATTGCACAGAGGATTCCGACTATTCTTCCGGAAATGACAGAAGCGGAATGCCTGGAAGTTACAAAGATATATAGCATTTCAGGAATACTTCCAAATGGGCATGGTCTGATAAGGCATAGACCATTTCGTGCTCCGCATCATAATGCGTCATTGAATGCGTTGATCGGTGGTGGTGCGAATGCGTTGCCGGGAGAAGTGTCGCTTGCACACAATGGAGTTCTTTTCTTAGATGAACTTGCCGAATTTCCAAGACGTACTTTAGATGCGCTGCGGCAGCCTATTGAGGATAAGCAGGTATGTATTTCAAGAGTGAATGGAACACATACATTTCCTTCTAATTTTATGTTCATAACAGCTATGAATCCATGTCCATGTGGTTATTTTACAGGATCAAAATGCCGATGTACAGATTATGAAATTATAAAATACAGGGGGAAAATTTCCGGACCTATTATGGATAGAATTGATATCCAAAAGGAAGTAAAACCGGTAAATTACTTTGAACTGGAACAGGAACAGGAAAGTTATACTATGACTTCAAGGGAAATACGGGAGAAAGTAAAAAAAGCGAGAGAAATTCAGCAAATCAGATATCAAAACGAGCCAGGAATAAACTGCAATGCACAAATGTCTACAGCATTGCTGCAAAAATATTGTGTCTTAGATGAAAAATCCAGACAGCTTCTAAAAGAGACCAGTGAGAAATATGGTTACAGTGCCAGGGTAATACATAAATTACTTCGTCTGGCAAGAACCAGTGCAGACCTGGCTGAAGTGGAAAATATTCGGCTGGAAGATGTAAAAAGAATTTTAAATTATAGGGATTTAGACAGAAGTAATAATAAAATGCTGGTGGTGAATTGAAATGAAGTATTGGATCTGGCTTTCTACATTGCCATATATAGGAACTGTATCTGCCAGGAAAATTATTACTGTTTTGAAAAATCCGAAAAATGTATATTACAGTTCGGAAGAAGAGTTAAGAAAAATAGGAAATTTAACCTTACGGCAAAGAAACAGTATTTTAATGAACCGAGAATTAGAAAATGCAAAAAGAATTATTGAGCAGTGCGAAAAACATAGAATCTCACTACTTCCGATAGAAAATCCTTTGTATCCTAAAAGAGCCGGAAATTGCAATGATGCACCGATTATTTTATATTATAAGGGAACGATACAGAGGATGGATAAAACTGTTGGAATTGTGGGCGCAAGACGATGTACACAGGAAACCAAGAGGGCTGTGGCAGAATTGGCGGTGGCGTATACAGAAAAACAGACTGCAGTTATCAGTGGGATGGCCAAGGGAGTTGATTCCTATGCACATACGGCCTGTCTAAAAGCGAAAGGTTATACAGTTGCTGTGTTGGCAAATGGTCTTGATATTTGTTATCCCAGTGAGCATGAAAAATTGAAAGAATGTATAGAAAACAAAGGTCTGGTTATTTCTGAATATCCTCCAGGAATAAGACCAACGAAATATACATTTCCAAAAAGAAATCGATTAATCAGTGCATGGTCGGATGAACTGATTGTAGTTGCTGCAGGAAAGAAAAGTGGTGCGTTGATCACGGCAGATTATAGTAAAAAATATGGAAGGAAAATTATTTATTGTGAGTAAATTGGCCAATTACATAGTGCAATAGGAATTGATTGCATTACATTTTGATGAGAAAAACTATAAAGAAGATATTGTGATAATGCTGAATATTTTTATATGTGGCAGACTTGTTTCCTAATCTGTGATATGCTGAAAACATATCTTCACATGATACAAGAGAAAGAAGAGGGAAAATGAAGTTTAATTATTGCTACAGAATTACGTATGAGGCTGGAGAAGTTTGTGAGAGACGCCGGGATCAATTATGTAAGTTTGAAATACGAGAATAGTCAGGTGACTATTTGTGATTCATAGGAAATGTCCGCAGAATGAAGAACTTCGCCAAATGTTGTAACAGTTTCCTGATTTTCTCTAGCCATAGCAGTCCTTCCTAATATATGATGATTTACAATATATCAGGAATATCGAGGCAAGTCACTACGCTATGTTATGAGGCGCTTACTGAAAAAGTTAGCTTGGCTGTCCGTTGAGGATTATGGAGCAACAGTGATGGAAATCATTGTGGCAAGTGCAATGAAAGGCTATCTGAGGCGGATGTCAGAGGAAGAAGCCTTGAAAAAGGTGGAGAGTATCATTGAACCAAAGATAATCCAGCTGTTCGGTGAAAGTGGCGCACCGATGCCAGTGCAAAGCCATGTTGATGGTGCAAAGTTCGCTGCGTTCATCGATGAGGCCGTAGCGGATTCGATACGAGAACTGGAAGTGAGGGAAGATGATATGTCCGGAGTCAGTATTGTTGTTTTGCAGAATGTAGAGGGAAAGAGTATGGTTGAGACAATGAGTCCGGAATTTGTAGGATTCATTGGAGATGCGTATCGAAGCCTGAAATATGAGAGGTGAAAACGGTGCCTTTTTGAAAGACTTTTAAATATAGTTGATATTTTGAGTGAATTTGAGTACAATATAGAAGAATCAAAAGATTCCGTGTGGCGACACGTTAAAGCTGTACTCTGGCTGGGGAGGTTAATTACTGGCACTTTGTGATGCTCGGCATGGCATTGAGCCCACACTAGGGATATATGGTGAGTCCGTATCGGGGACTTAAATTACTGATGACTGGTGATACTCGGTAGGGTATCGAGGCTGACAGCCAGCATAAAATCGCCACTGATTATAAAATATACTCCAGTGCCCGATGGAACTGGAGTTTTTCTATATTCACCAAAATAGAATAATATTATGCTTTAGCAGATCTTAAGAAAAAGAGCACTCGAACAAAAGAGTTGGAAAGAACGATTTAAGATGAGTAATAAAATAAATAAACCAATGATGACTTCAGAGTCGCTTGTTGCAAAAATGAGGGATGAAAAGGGAATTACATTTAAGTATGTTACTGAAGAGAAAGCAGAAGCATACCTGACGGATATTAACAACTATCTTCGTACGGCTGCGTATCGACAGAATTATTCTAAATATACCCGTGGTGTTAATACGGGAAAGTACATAAACCTTGATTTTACATATTTACAAGAGATGTCAACAGTTGATATGCATTTTCGATTTCTTATCAATAGAATGTGTCTGGATATAGAACAAGCCTTGAAAGTAAAACTGGTAAAAGATGTTTCAAATGATGCAAATGCAGACGCTTATAAAATAGTTGAAAATTTTTTATTAGGGAATTCCTACATAGTAAAGAGCTTGGAATCAAGAATTATGTCTCCGTTTACGGGTGATTTAATACAGAAATACTTTGATGTACAAAGGGTGTATAATCCGAGTAAGGGGTGGCATGAACACATAATTCAAGGCTATGATGATTGTCCAATATGGGTTTTGTGCGAAGTTCTAACGTTTGAAGAATTTTTGCGGCTTTATGATTTCTATTATGGAAATACAGCAGCGGTTTCTGGTGCGATTCTTGGATTAGTAAGATGTCTGAGGAATGGATCAGCACATAACAATTGTTTACTGGCAAATTTATCGCACGGTACATCAAAACCTCCGCGTGAGATTAAAGATTATGTTAAAAAGATGGGATCTATAACAACATCTCAAAGACAGAAGAAGCTTTCCTGTAGACCTATGCTTGAGTTTGTTGCATTGGTTTATACATACGAATTAGTTGTGACACCAAAAGTAAAACTTCATAGAAGTGAAGAATTGTATAATTTGTTCTTTAAAAGAATGGTAGAGAAAAAGGGCTTTTTTAAAGACAATGATCTGATAAAAACAAATTATGAGTTTGCAGGAAAAGTAATACGTGAGTCATTGTGCAAGTGAAAATAATTCTCTTGAAAACTTTGCACAGGGGTTGACTTTCAAGGGAAAATCGCATATAATAAGAGCAACATCAAAAACTGATTACAGTTTTTGCACGGGGCGACGTTACGACGGCGTCCTAGTTTTTTTATACAGAAAGTTTTTTATCACAGAGATGTAATTTCCGATGATAAAACGTCTGCCCACTGGCGCACTGTGTAGAATCCCTATATGGTACGCTGGTGGGCTTCTTTTTTGTTTCTATCCACATGAACTACAGACAGCACCTAGGAGTGAGCCGAAGTGTAGCTGTGGCTTAGGAGAAAACATTGTGGAAACCATGAACCCGGAATTTGTAGAATTCCTTGGAGATGCGTATCGAAGCCTGAAATATACAAATCATTTAGAAAAGCCTTGAAATAAAACTGGAATCGAGTATCCTTAAAATTAGAAAAAATGATATTTACAGTTATATTACAGAGAATACGAAAGCTGTTCAGCTTCAGGCGAGTAAATTGCTAGGCGAATTGAGCCAGAAGTATCCGGCAGAATCTACGGAGAATGCAAATGCGGAAGAAAAAACTATTTCAAGGGAAGAGTTAGTTAAGAATGTAAATAAAGCTCAGGATGCATATGATATAGCAGAGGAAGAATACAATGCATCAAAAACATTAGTGGAAAGCTATAAAGCTGAAATGGATTCTTATGCTGCTTCAAG
>NZ_JBCOME010000041.1:0-38403 GCF_040924365.1 Ruminococcus sp. 1001136sp1_2201st1_G3_2201SCRN_220225
GTGTGGATTTTACCGCAGAAGAGGTTCAGGAGCTTCTCCTTTCAGACATTCCGGTGGTGACCATCGATCATATCTGTGATGGAAGGATATCGGTAGTATCCAACAACATCCAGGGAATGGAAGAACTTGTTACCTATATATATAAGAAGGGACACCGCAAGATCGCTTACATTCACGGAGATGACACATCGGTTACCAAGAATCGTCTGGGAAGCTTTTACCGGACCCTGCAAAGGCTGGGTATTGAAGAACCGGATGAATATGTAAAACCGTCTTTTTACAGAGATGCTGATCTGGCAGGTGAGAGAACCGGTGAACTTTTGGATTTGAAAGATCCGCCAACCTGTATTCTCTATCCTGACGATTATGCAGCGATGGGAGGGATAAACGAGATACGGGAAAGAGGACTTCGGATACCGGAAGACATTTCAGTAGCCGGGTACGATGGAATCAATATCGCCCAGGTTCTTGAACCCAAGCTGACAACCCTTTGCCAGGATACAGCGGCAATCGGAAGGATAGCGGCAGAAAGGCTGATTGAGCTGATTGAGCACCCGAAGACAACAGTTATTGAGAAATACACAGTGGATGGAACCCTTTTTAAAGGTGCTTCCGTGAAAACTTTGTATCCATCAAAAAATTTCAAGTAGTTATTAAAAAAATTAAAAGATATAATTAAAGGAGGAAGTAACATGAAGAAAAAAATGGTGAGCGTATTATTAACAGCTTCTATGCTGGCAGGAATGACATTATGTGCAGTCCCGGTTATGGCAGAAGATGCAGAAACACCGGAAAACGAAGTAACCGGTGACGCTTCCGCAGATGATTCCTTTGTAGTATGGGGATGGAACGATGATATCAAGAAGATCCTTGATGGACCATTCAAAGAGGCTTATCCAGATGATTATGAAAGAATCGTATTCGTAAACACAGGCGGATCTGATTATTATCAGAGCAAACTGGATCCTGTACTTGATGATCCTTCAAATGAGTTATATCCTGACATGATGGGTCTGGAAGTTGACTATGTTCAGAAATATGTAAACAGCGACTGGGTACAGAATGTAGCAGATCTTGGAATCACAGCTGATGACTATGCAAACAGCTATCAGTACAATCTGGATCTTGGATCCGATGTTGATGGAAACGTAAGAGCTCTGTTCTGGCAGGCAACTCCTGGATGCTATGCAGTTCGTGCAGATCTGGCTGAGAAATATCTTGGAACAACAGATCCGGCAGCTTTAGCTGAGAAATTCAAAGATCTGGATACCATTGTTGCTACAGCAAAAGAAGTGAATGACGCTTCCGGTGGAAAATGCAAACTGTTCTCCGGTTATGATGAGATCAAACGTAGCCTGACCGGTTCCAGAACCCAGGGCTTCTATGATGAGAACGATAAGATTACAATTGATGACAACATCAAGACATATATGGAAACAGCTAAGACTCTTTATGATGAAGATCTTACCTTCAACACAGATCAGTGGAGCGCTGACTGGAGTGCAAACATGAGTGGTGACGGCGTTGATTCTAACGCAGCACTTGCTTATATGGGATGCCCATGGTTTGTATACTGGAGCTTAAGTGATGCTTGGAAAGGCAACACAATCCTTGTTCCTACCCAGACAAAATGCTATTGGGGCGGCACAGGACTTGCAGCTACAACAGATTGTGCAGATACCGAGCTTGCAGCTAAGATTATGAAGTTCTTCACATGTGATGAAGATGGAATGGTTGCAATCAACGCTCTGAACTCTGACTATGTAAACAATACAGCAGCTGTCAGCAAGATCATCGAGGCTGGTACATCCGCAGATGGAAACGGCTATCTGTATCCAGACGCTGGACAGAACTTCATGGAGTTCTTCCTTCCATTAGCAGACGGACTTGACGCTTCTATGGTAACAGCAGAAGACCAGCAGATCCTTTCCCTTATGGATACTCAGACCAAGGCTTATGCTACAGGCGAAAAAGACCTTGATACTGCACTTGCAGATCTGACTGCATCTATCCATGATACATTCTCTTACCTGAGCGCAGAATAATGTGGCTTAAGAGTTTGCAGAGTCAATCATAAGTAAGTAGTGAGTGTGCTGCTTCTTCCCCAAAGAAGGAGCAGCACATTCTTATATAAGCGAGCAGCTGCTTTTGCTATAAAAAAGCAGAATGACTGCCAGTGGCAGAGGAGGATGGCGCAGAAGCCCAAAGGGGCAGGTACTCCCGCCAGTGTCAGGCATTCTGCCTGGGAAAAGCAGGCAACTTCAGACAGGAGGCTGTTATGAATAAGAAAAAGAAAAAAATGATCGATTATGGAAGGTATGGCTACTTCTTTATTGCACCGTTTTTTATCACTTATCTGGTGTTCCAGCTGTGGCCACTGATCAATACTTTCTATTATAGTACCTTAACCTACTACAAACGTAACGGACGTGAATTCATGGAGTTTGCAGGACTTCAGAATTTTGTAAATATCCTTGGTATGGCTGCAGGAGAGAGAGGTTATGTACTCAGCTATCTGAAAAATACCCTTGTAATGTGGGGCTGCAACTTTGTTCCTCAGATTCTGGTTTCCCTTCTTCTGGCTGTATGGCTGACGGATGAGAAGGTTAAGGTAAAAGGAACCGGTGCGATGAAGGTTATTGTTTACCTTCCAAGTGTTATCACTGCAGCTTCCGTTTCTGTACTGTTTAAATCTTTATTTTCCCAGTACGGACCAATCACCCAGACGTTGAAGGACTGGGGCGTTCTCAGCAAGAACTTCGATTTTATGTCCAGCGTAGCAGGAAGTCGTGGGCTGATCTCCACAATTCTGTGGTGGATGTGGTTTGGTAATACGACCCTGCTTCTGATTTCAGGCGTTCTTGGCATTGACCCGGGACTTTTTGAGGCTGCTGATATTGATGGTGCAACAGGCTGGAAAAAATTCCGCTACATCACTTTACCGCTTTTGAAACCAATTATGCTGTACACACTGGTTACCTCCGCAATCGGTGGTCTTCAGATGTATGATATCCCAGCACTGTTCAACGTTCCGGAGACCGGACTTGTTGGTCTGCCAGATGATAAGACTACCACAATGGCCATGTATATTATGCGTTTGTACAACAGCGATGTTGGAAAGGCAGCAGCCGTTTCCGTAGTACTGTTTATTATCACGTTGGTTGTCAGTCTGATCCTGTTCGCAACTATGAGCGACAGCGAAGACAGACGTATGAAAAAAGAGCAGAAACAGCGTAGAAAGGCAGGTGGAAGATCATGAGTAAAGCCGCAACAGCAGACAGCTACAGCAAGAATATGCTGCATCAGAAAGTCTTCCGTACCATTATTTGTATTTTATTCTGTATCATTGCACTTTTGCCATTTGTTCTTCTGGTTATGAACGCAACAAGAGATTCTGAGTCTATCAAGGCTGGTGTTTCCCTGATTCCGTCCACACACCTGATCGAGAACTGGAAAAACCTGATGATCAAGCAGAACGGTATGCAGATTACTTTGCAGAAAGCGATCATTAACTCTGCAACCATTACGATTCCTGGAACTTTCCTGTCAGTTTATTTTTCATCTCTGACAGCTTATGGTATCCATGTATATGATTTCAAATTCAAAAAATTTGCATGGGCATTTATTATGGCAGTTATGATGGTACCAAGTCAGATTTCCATCATCGGTTTCTACCGTTTCATGCTGGATCTGAAGCTGATCGATACATACGTTCCGTTGATCATTCCTACCATTGCAGCTCCAACTGTTGTTTTCTTTATGAAACAGTATATGGAAAGTACACTTTCTCTGGAGATGATCGAGGCAGCTAGAATCGACGGTTCAAAAGAGTGGAATACCTTTAACAAAATTATCCTTCCAATTATGAAACCGGCAGTTGCCACACAGGCAATCTTCCAGTTCATCGCACAGTGGAACAACCTGTTTACACCTACCATTTTGCTGACAACAGATTCCAAGAAAACACTTCCTATGTTTGTACAGCTGCTGAGTTCTAACCAGTTCCGTACTGACTATGGTGTAGTTTATGTAGGACTGTTTGTTACTATTATCCCTCTGGTTGTTGTATACTTGGTACTTTCCAAGTACATCGTCGCAGGTGTTGCACTTGGCGGTGTTAAGGGTTGATGGCGTGTATGAAAATATATTAGATTAAGAAAAATATTAAAGAAAAATATTAAAGAAAAATAAGTGTATGGCCGGAGGAGAAGTCTTCCGGTCATATTTTTGAGCTGTTTCAAAAAAATAATTTGGATATGCTGAAATTAATTGGATTTTTCGGAGTTTTCAGGTGGCAAACAGGGAATTATATGTTATACTGATTGGGTGTCATTTATGGGAACAAGCGGGAAAGGAGAACCCTCTTGTGATAAACACAAGAAGTAGTTTTTACTGCGCAAACTTTATGAGAATGGCATGGATAAAAGTGGGCGAGGTTATTGTTTTATGGGTTATCAGGAAACAATCACATTTATTTTGGAGATGATTGGAACTATTGCATTTGCGGCGTCAGGTGCACTGGTGGGATCGGAGCAGAAGATGGATATTTTCGGAGTTTCGGTTCTTGGGGTGATCACTGCAGTTGGCGGTGGTATGATTCGTGATGTGACGCTGGGAATTACTCCTCCGGGAGTTTTTCAGAAGCCAGTATATGCGGCTGTAGCAGTGCTCACTTCAGTGCTGGTGTTTTTTCTCCTTTATTTTAAAAGGGAGATGCTGAAAGGAAATGTTACTTATGATAAAGTAATGCTGGTGATGGACTCTGTAGGACTTGGGATATTTACTGTGGTTGGCGTAAATACTGGAATCCGTCAGGGGTTTGCAGACAACACTTTCCTGCTGGTATTTGTGGGAACCATCACCGGTGTTGGCGGAGGATTGCTCCGTGATATGATGGCAGAAGTGCCGCCTTATATTTTTGTAAAGCATATTTATGCATGTGCATCCATTGTGGGAGCTATTGTTTGTGTGTATACGTACCGCTGGTTTGGAGTGGTGTTCTCCTTGATCTTTGGATCTGCAGCGGTGATCCTGATGCGGTATCTGGCTGCACATTACAGGTGGAACCTGCCGAAATTAAAATAAAAGGTAGCTATTAGAGGAGTACTTATGATTAAAGCAGAGAATTTATCCTATTCTTTTCCACATAAAGAGTTATATAATAAAATTTCATTTACCCTGGAGGATGATGTGCATTGTGCCTTTATCGGGACCAATGGAACCGGTAAGAGTACACTGGTGAACATGATCCTTCATCCGGATAAATATTTATACGATGGAAAGCTGATCGTGGATGTACCTGGAAGGATTGGGTATGTCAGTCAGTTTTACACCGTTGAGGAAGAAAAAGAGATTACGGTATTTGATTATATCAGTGAAGAATTTGTAAGGCTTCAGAATAAGATCAACCAGATCTGCGAGGATATGGCGGCTACAGATCATCTGGAGGAGCTGATGGAGGAATATCAGCAGACTTTAGATGAATTTAATGCCATTGACGGTGACTTTTACGAAAGTAATATTCGGAAGCAGCTGAAAACAGCGGGGCTGGCTGGGTATGAAGACCAGCTTCTTACAAATTTAAGTGGTGGAGAGTTCAAGCTGGTGCAGGCCATCCGGGAGATGATGATCAGCCCGAAATTTATTATTATGGATGAGCCAGATGTGTTCCTGGATTTTCAGCACTTAAATGCACTTCGGAATCTGATCAATTCCCATAAGGGAACATTGCTTGTGATCACCCACAACCGTTATCTTCTGAATCATTGCTTCAACAAGATCCTCCATCTGGAGAATACGGAGATGCAGGAATTTGATGGCAATTATGTGGATTATAATTTTGCACTTCTTCAGATGAAAATTGAGCAGCAGGAGCTGGCTGCGGCAGATATGGAGGAAATCGAGCGTAATCGCAAGATTGTAGAGCGTCTTCGAAACAGCGCTACTGCCATTGACAGTGCAACAAGGGGTAGAAGTCTGCATGCGAGAGTTTCCCTTTTGGAACGTCTGGAAGCGAGAAAAACAAAGTCTCCATTTGTGGATATTAAGCAGCCGGAGATTGTATTTCATGCAGATGAGGTATTGGATGCGGAAGTTTCTGGTGAAAATCCGGAAGAATCTTTGGAAAGTGAAAGAAAGTCCGGACAGGGAGATACGAATGCGGAAAATGCAGCTGAGAAGATAGTGTTAAGTGTAGAAGACTATAATGTGACCTTTGACCGTGAGATTATGGAACATGTTTCCTTTGTTCTTCATGCAGGGGATAAGGTTGCAATTGTGGGACCAAACGGTACTGGAAAGACGACCCTTCTTCGTGATATTATCAAAGGAGAAAACCCGGCAATCCGTCTTGACGAAAATGTTAAGATGGCATATCTTTCCCAGATGCATGGGGAGGTATTTGATGAGAAGGCCACTGTTCTTAAGAATTTTGAGGATGCAGGCTTTAATACCGATGATCAGGTGATAGCTTACTTGAAAACCTATGGTTTTGAGGAAGAACTGATCTACAGTCCGGTATGTGATCTGTCCGGTGGAGAAAAGAATCTTCTCCAGCTTGCAAAGATTTCCAGAACAGGTGCAGGTCTGCTGCTTCTGGATGAGCCAACCAGTCACCTTGACACATATTCTCAGCTGGCATTGGAGCAGGCAATAGAGAAATACAATGGAACAGTGCTAATGGTTTCCCATGATTTTTATACCGTAGCCAACTGCATGGATTATGTGCTTCTCACAGAGGATAAGGGCCTTCGCAAGGTAAGTATGCGAAAATTCCGAAAGATGATTTACGCCGATCACTTTGATAAGGATTATCTGGAATATGAGCAGAAGAAAAAAGAACTGGAGAATCGAATAGCTTTCGCACTTCAGGCAGGCAAGTATGAGGATGCGAAAAAAATTTCAGAAGAACTGGAAAAACTTTTGCGGAAATATAATGGATAACAAAATATTTGTATAGGAAGCAGCAGTGACGGACATATGTGCCGGAAACGTATAAGAAAAAACAGCCCCCGGAAAAATTCCAGGAGCTGTTTTTAAATAAGGGAAACAAAAATATAGTAAGATGTCAAAGTAATTTATTACTCTTCGTGAGTATCCTGCAATGCCAGGTAACCTTCCTCGCCAGTTCTGATCTTGACAACGTTTTCGATGTCGTATACGAAAACTTTTCCATCACCGATCTGACCGGTATGAAGAATTTTCTTTGCGGTTTCGATAACCTTCTGAACAGGAACAAGGCTGACAACAATTTCAATCTTGACTTTCGGAAGTAGGTTCATATCCATCTCAACGCCACGATAGTAAGCCGGAGCACCTTTCTGGACACCACAGCCAAGAACATTTGTAATGGTGATTCCGGTTACGCCGATTTCATTCATAGCCTGCATAAACTCTTCCAGCTTGTTCTGGCGGGTAATGATAACAACCTTTGTAAGCTTATGAACGCCGTCTGCCGGGATTTCCGGAATGAATTCAGCTGGAGCAGAAGGTCTGGAAACAGTGGTAAATTCTCTGGATGTTCCCATAGGAGTGGGAACAGAAGCAACAGCATCGCGAATAGCAAATCCGTCATAAGCACTTGCAAGACCATGTTCTTTCATATCAAGACCTTGAATCTCTTCTTCAGCAGATACTCGAAGACCTATAGTATGTTTGATAACCTGGAAAATAATTGTCATTGTAACTGCAACCCATGCAATTGTGATAAGCATTCCGGCAAGCTGTACACCAAATCCGTGGAAACCGCCGCCAACAAGAAGACCTTTCCAGTCTGTACCAGCGCCATCGGAGAAAAGACCAACAGCAAGAGTACCAAATGCACCGTTTAAGCCATGGACACCAACAGCACCAACCGGGTCATCCACTTTTAATACTTTATCAATAAATTCAATACCAAATACTACGACAAAACCAGCTACAATACCGATAATAGCAGCAGATGTAGGAGATACGGTATCACATCCTGCAGTAATTGCAACAAGACCTGCAAGAGATCCGTTCAGTGACATGGATACATCTGGTTTTTTATAGCGGATCCATGTGATCATCATAACCGTTACAGTTGCAACTGCAGCAGCAAGGTTTGTGGTAACGAAGATTTTTCCTGCACTTACAATTGCATCGCCTTCCATGGATACAGTGGAAGCACCATTGAAACCAAACCAGCAGAACCAGAGGATAAATACACCAAGTGCACCGACTGTCAGGTTATGACCTGGAATTGCTTTTGATTTTCCGCTTTTGGAATATTTTCCGATACGTGGTCCAAGAATGACGGCACCGATAAAGGCAGCCACACCACCTACCATATGTACTGCACAGGAACCTGCGAAATCATGGAAGCCCATCTGACTGATAAAACCGCCGCCCCAGATCCAGTGACCGGAAATCGGATATACTACAAGGCTGATCATAAGACTGTATACACAGTAGGATGAGAATTTGGTCCTCTCAGCCATAGCACCGGAAACGATTGTAGCGGAAGTAGCACAGAAGACTGTCTGGAAAATCAGGAATGCCCAGAACGGAACTCCGTCAGGAAGCATTGCACTGCCATAATTTGCTTCTGAAGCGATACCGCCGATTCTTCCGAAGAAGCCGTTTCCTGCACCGAACATGATTCCAAATCCAACCAGCCAGAAAGCCGGAGTACCGATACAGAAATCCATCAGGTTTTTCATAATAATGTTACCTGCATTTTTTGCTCTGGTGAAACCTGTTTCTACCATAGCAAATCCGGCCTGCATAAAGAAGACCAACGCGGCACCAACAAGTACCCAGATCGTGTTTACTGCTGAATAATCCATAATAATTTCCTCCCTCTTTTCGTACTTTTCGAAATATTTCGAAAAACACGGTTTTAATATCAAAAAGCGCGAAAGAGAAAACAAATTTGTTTTTCCTTTCGCGCCTTTACGATCATGGTATATTGTCTGCGTCTGCAGAAATATTGTTACTGTTCACTCTGTGACCAGTAACACGCTTCGCGATGCACAGAAAGACGAACCTTCTTGTGACAGGCACAAGAAGTAGCGTTTGCTGCGCAAACTTAATTCTCGGGTTTTCTGTGAACTTTGTTTACAAAAAACACCTTGCGGAATGTTACCAGTGAACAGTAACGAAATATTCAGTTGTAAAATTAATATGTAAAACAGGGGATATCCGTATCGTGTGATTAATGGATGAGGAAATCGATAATGAATTATGAAGTAGAGTTTCATAATAGATATCCCCTGTATTTACCTGTGTGAGAAACAAATTCCAAAAACAGGAACAGTTTCTTTCATTTAGAATTCTCCTCTGTAAATCTGATCAGATATAGAAGAGAAGTTTTCCATATGTAGGATATGGAAGCAGATCATCCGGAATGAGAGTTTCAGCTTCATCAGCAGATTTTCTCAGTTCCTCCATGTCCTCAAGTACTTCAGCCTGATACAGTTTTGCATTTTCCAGAACATCATCAGTTGCTCTTGCTTTTGCTGTATCAGCTTTCAGCTTCTCAAGACCTTTTGTCATAGCATCCTGAAGTCCAGAAAGCTTGGTGATAAGAGCAGTTTCACTCTCACAGGTGATTCCAGGAACAACAGAAGCTTTCAGGCTTGCTGTGCTTGCAATTTCTTCAATATAAGACATAACAGATGGAAGAAGGTCTTTCTGAACCATTTCAACCATTGTGTTAGATTCGATGTTGATGGTCTTGGAGTAGTTCTCAAGCCAGATTTCATAACGGGAGTGCAGCTCTTCGCTGGTGAAAATGCTGTGCTTTGTGAACAGGTCGATATTCTTCTGGGCAATCCACATTGGGAGAGCATCCGGGGTAGACTTCAGGTTGTAAAGACCACGTTTTTCAGCCTCTTCAATCCACTCATCTGTATAACCGTTACCGTTGAAGATTACACGTTTGTGTTTCTTAATGGCTCTCTTAATCAGTTCATGAACTGCATGTTCCATATCTTCCGGAGCTACACCGTCAAGCTCTTTTGCAAACTGGTCAAGAGCTTCTGCAACAGCTGTATTCAATACAATATTCGGGTTTGCAACAGAAGCTGCAGAACCAAGCATACGGAACTCGAATTTGTTTCCGGTAAATGCAAATGGTGAAGTACGGTTTCTGTCAGTATTGTCTTTTACAAAGTGCGGCAGAACAGTTGCTCCGATATCCATCTGTACAGCGCCGTGAGAAGTAAAGTAAGTATCATTTTCGATAGATTTCAGAACTTCGGTAAGCTCATCACCAAGGAAAATAGATACAACTGCTGGCGGAGCCTCATTGGCACCAAGTCTGTGATCGTTTCCAGCACTTGCAACGGAGATACGAAGAAGATCAGCATATTCATCAACTGCTTTAATAACTGCCATTAAGAATACCAGGAACTGAATGTTTTCGGATGGTGTTTTTCCAGGATCCAGAAGATTTACGCCATCATCTGTGATCATGGACCAGTTGTTGTGCTTACCACTTCCATTGATTCCCTCAAATGGTTTTTCGTGAAGCAGGCAAACCAGATCATGTTTGTCAGCAACCTTTTTCATGATTTCCATTGTCAGCTGGTTGTGGTCAACGGCTACATTTGTGGTATCAAATACAGGAGCCAGCTCATGCTGTGCAGGAGCAACCTCGTTATGTTTTGTTTTTGCAGGAATGCCAAGCTTCCAGAGTTCTACATCAAGATCATGCATGTAAGCTGCAACCTTTGGCTTCAGAGTTCCAAAGTAGTGATCTTCCATTTCCTGTCCCTTAGGAGCTGGAGCACCAAGTAAGGTACGTCCGCAGAATACAAGGTCTTTTCTTTCTTTATAAAGTTCCTTTGGAACCAGGAAGTATTCCTGCTCAGGTCCTACTGTTGTGGAAATATGTTTAATTCCCTTGTTTCCAAGAACGTGAAGCATGTTTACGGCTGCTTTATTTAAGGTATCCATAGAGCGAAGGAGAGGAGTCTTTTTGTCAAGTGCCTCACCACTGTAGGAACAGAATGCTGTGGGAATGTAAAGAGTTCCGTCTTTAATGAAGGCTGGTGATGTTGGATCCCATGCTGTGTATCCTCGTGCTTCAAAAGTAGCACGAAGACCGCCGGATGGAAAACTGGAAGCATCCGGTTCACCCTTTACAAGTTCTTTTCCGGAGAAATCCATGATTACCTGTCCATCGCCTGTTGGGGAAATGAAGCTGTCGTGTTTCTCAGCTGTTACATTTGTCATAGGCTGGAACCAGTGTGTATAATGAGTAGCACCATTTTCGATTGCCCATTCTTTCATGGCTACTGCAACGGAGTTCGCAACATCAAGCTCCAGATGAGTACCATTTTCGATGGTCTTTTTCAGTGCTTTGTACATGTCCTTAGGTAATTTACTGCGCATAATCCTGTCGTTGAAAACAAGACTTCCATAGATTTCGGGAATATTCTGTGTCATAACGGATACGCTCCTTTCACTTTTCATGTCTTTCTTCATCCTTATTTTTGATAAAAGAAAAAGGCGCCTTGGATACATTTCTGTATTCCAAAGCGCCTTTGCTTTATGTTCTGTAGTATACTCAAAAAAAACCAGATGTCAATAGTTTTTTTGAAAAAAATTCCAAAAAGATTTTGCGGTTGGCTGAAAAAAGTTCTTGTTCAAATTAGGATAGGCATACTTGACAAATAGGTTTCTTCCATTATAATTTTTGTTCAGAGCTAAGCAAATTTACAGCTAGTACATCGAATATTAAGTAACTGCCATATTGACTTGTCTGATTTTTCATCTGCTGCGCCTACGTCGGTCGCCGTAGCCACCGCTACGCCTCCTTCCTCCGCCTTGCATATGAAGAAATCATCCTGCGTCAATATAGCAGATACTTAATTTTCGATGTACTAGAGCGTGTTTGAAAAAGCATTCCTGCAATCTGCACGCCCCACTTTGCGGTATATTTTGCCCGAATTCGGTTGTCGTAGCCCGCTACGACGCCCTCATCCGGACAAAATCTCCCACAAATTGTGACGCACATCTTGCAGAAAGCCTTTTTCAAACACGCTCTAGAGCCTGCATAACGATACGTTCCTGGGTGTAAATTTATTTGGCGATACGCCAAATCGACGAAATGGGATGCATTTCTGAGATTGGATTTGATCATTAAAATAAAACTCAGTACCGAGGAGGAAAACAAATGGCAGAGATTAAAGAAGAGTGTGGTGTCTTCGGAATCTATGACCTGGATGGAAATGATGTGACGTCTTCTATCTACTATGGTCTGACTTCTTTGCAGCACCGTGGTCAGGAAGCCTGTGGCCTGGCAGTATCGGATACTAAGGGACCTATTGGAAATGTTAAGTTTCACAAAGATCTTGGACTGGTAAGCGAGGTGCTTCGCGAGGATACACTCCATAAGATGAGTGGTGATATCGGAATCGGACATGTACGCTATTCCACAACAGGAGCATCCGTTGCAGAGAACGCACAGCCTTTGGTTTTATCTTATGTAAAAGGAAGTCTGGCACTGGCACACAATGGAAACCTTGTTAACACTGGGACACTGAAATGGGAACTGATCCAGAGCGGAGCAGTTTTTCATACCACCACTGACTCAGAAGTGATCGCATTTCATGTAGCCAGAGAGAGGGTACATACCAGCTGTGTAGAGGAAGCGGTTCTGAATACAGCCAGGAAGCTGCAAGGCGCATACGGTCTTGTGATCATGAGTCCCCGTAAGCTGATCGGAGTCCGTGACCCCTATGGCTTAAAGCCTCTCTGCCTTGGAAAAAGGGACAATGCTTACGTGCTGGCTTCTGAGAGCTGTGCACTTACTTCTGTAGGTGCCGAGTTTATCCGTGATATCGAACCTGGTGAGATGATTACGATCAGCCGCAAGGGCGTGAAGTCAGACATGACTCTTGCAGATACTGTGAAAAAACGTGCTCACTGTGTTTTTGAATATATCTATTTTGCAAGACTGGACAGTACCATGGACGGTGTAAAGGTTTATGACGCACGTATACGTGGCGGTAAATCCCTTGCAAAATCTTATCCTGTGGAGGCAGATCTTGTCACCGGCGTTCCGGAATCCGGTCTTCCTGCAGCCAAGGGATTTTCTGAAGAATCTGGTATTCCATTCGGATTTGCATTTTATAAGAACTCTTATATTGGCAGAACTTTTATCAAACCTACTCAGAAGGAGAGAGAATCCAGCGTTCATCTGAAGCTGAGCGTATTGGATGCAGTTGTAAAAGGAAAACGCATTGTGCTTGTGGATGATTCTATTGTCCGTGGAACTACCATAGCAAACCTGATCCGCATGCTGAAAGAAGCAGGCGCTCTTGAAGTGCACGTAAGGATCAGTTCCCCGCCATTTTTACATCCATGCTATTTCGGAACCGATGTGCCAAGCAATGACCAGCTGATCGCAGCACAGCACTCCACAGAAGAAATCTGTAAGATGATAGGGGCCGATTCCCTTGGTTATATGGAGATTGATTATCTGGAGGGCATGGCAGGTGGACTTCCTATTTGCAAGGCATGCTTTGACGGAAAGTATCCGATGGTAATTCCAGATGAGAATAATTTACAAAATGATTTTGAAATTCATAAGATATAAGAGAAATAATTTTTCCTGTGCAGGTTGTCTCAGAACTTCCATAATAATAAAATAGTGCATAATTACCAATATACCGGTCGCATATTTGTGCAATCGGTATATTTATTCCTGAAATGTTACAAAAAAGCGTGAAAGAAAAAACTTGACAAATATCGAGACTTGGTGCATAATTTGCCTCAATCAAAGGAAAACGTTTTCAAGAGCCTTTGATTTTGATAGAAAAGGAAATTATAATTCCTGTAAAACAGAAAGGGTGATAACGATGTGTCAGAAGCAGATTAAGCTGAATGCGAAGGAGGATGTTCAGGAATTCGTAAAGGCAGCAGGTAAATGTGATTTTGACATAGATGTTTTCTATAACAGAATCATCATTGATGCAAAATCCATTCTGGGAGTTCTGAGCATGGATCTTACAAGGGTTCTTACTGTACAGTGCCATGGCGAGAGCAAGGAATTTAACCGTACATTACAGAAGTTTGCAGTTGCCTGATTAAGCAGTTGTAAACTGGCACCTTTTAAGGTGTCTATAAAAATCGTAAAAAACAGATATTGCCGGGAACGACTTGAAATATGAGACAGCATGGTATCCCGACAGCATCTGTTTTTTTTAACCCCGAATTGCTATTTAGTGTGTTGAAAGTTGTTCAAGGCGGACGCATTCGGACAATGGTGATTGCTCACTCGCCGGCGCAACGCTCCAGCGAACTAACTGCTAACTGCGACTAAATCGTTCAGGAGAGCCTTCACGATTAAGTCTCCGTAAGCAGTGGATTTCGCCTACGCTAAAACCGCGCCTGAAATGGCTCGCTAGAGCAATCACCATTGCCCGAATGCTGTGTACTGGCTGGGACTTATTTGTACATAGGAACTTTCGACAGAGGGGGAGGGGGAGTGATTGGTTTCCCGATACTTTCTTGGCAATGATAGATTGGCAAAAAACAATAAAGTTGCGGGATACCAACTACTTCACACCACCCCCGTTGTTGTCGTTACTGTTTCTTTCTTCCCTTTCCAGTAACCAGCGATTTTGCAATGTATATTCGCAAGCCGCGCATTTCAGGAGCGGTTTTAGTGGAGGCGAGATCCATGACTTACGGAGACTTAGGCGCGAAGGCTCTCCTGAGCGTCTTAGTCGTAGTTAGTCATTAGCTTGCCGGAACGTTGCGACGCGCGGCGGTGAATATACATTGTGAAATCGCGTCCGGGATAACGACCAACCAATTAAATAGCAAAAAAAGTGGATTGACAAAGCCAAAAAAATGATATATTATATAGCATATTTTTGAATAAGAATTTGTTTTGACAAAGGCGTCAAAGAGAAATGGATAGGTTAAGTGCCCCCTAATCCTCCTCTTTGACGCCTTTTTTACATATTAGAACACATTAAAAGCAATTGGAGGAGGAAATCAAAAGATGGCAGTAAAATACGTTTTTGTCACTGGCGGTGTTGTGTCAGGACTGGGAAAGGGAATCACAGCAGCTTCACTTGGGCGACTTTTAAAGGCAAGAGGTTTTCAGGTCACAATGCAGAAATTTGACCCTTACATCAATATTGATCCCGGAACCATGAACCCTATTCAGCATGGAGAAGTCTTCGTAACAGACGATGGAACCGAGACCGACCTGGATCTTGGCCATTATGAACGATTCATTGATGAAAGCCTGGATAAAAATTCCAATGTAACTACCGGAAAAATTTATTGGTCCGTTTTACAAAAAGAACGTCATGGAGACTTTGGAGGAGGAACCGTACAGGTAATCCCTCATATTACAAATGAAATCAAAAGCCGCTTCTATCGCGCAAAATCCCCGGATGAAAACAGGATTGCCATTATCGAAGTCGGCGGAACAGTAGGAGATATTGAAAGCCAGCCATTTCTGGAATCCATCAGACAGTTTCAGCATGATGTGGGGCATGAAAATGCAATCCTTATCCATGTAACCCTGATTCCATACCTGAAAGCTTCAGGAGAAATGAAAACAAAACCAACCCAGGCCAGTGTAAAGGAGCTTCAGGCAATGGGAATCCAGCCGGATGTTCTGGTATGCAGAAGTGAATATCCGCTGACCGACGACCTGAGAGCAAAAATTGCCCTGTTCTGTAACGTGCCGGTAAGCCATGTACTTCAGAATCTGGATGTAGAGTATCTGTATGAGGCCCCACTTGCGATGGAACGTGAAAAACTGGCAGATGTGGTCATGCAGTCATTGGGACTTGAAAAAAGAAAACCAGACCTTACGGACTGGGAAGCTATGGTAGAAAATCTCCGCCATCCGGATAAAACTGTAAACATTGCCATGGTAGGAAAATATACCCAGCTTCATGATGCATACCTTAGTGTGGTGGAAGCTCTGAAGCATGGCGGAATCGCATGCAAGGCGAAAGTAGAGATTACCTGGATCGATTCCGAAGAGTTAAACGAGAAGAACCTGGATCAGAGGCTTTACCAGGTAGATGGAATCCTGGTTCCAGGTGGTTTCGGCGGAAGAGGAACAGAAGGAATGATCCTGGCAGCCCAGTATGCCCGTGTACATAAGATCCCATACCTTGGAATCTGTCTTGGAATGCAGATGGCAATCGTAGAATTTGCCCGTCATGTACTTGGTTATGAAGATGCAAACAGCATTGAACTTGCACCAGAAACTACCAATCCGGTAATTGCCCTTATGCCAGACCAGGAAGATGTGGAAGATCTTGGAGGAACCCTGCGCCTTGGAAGTTATCCATGTGTGCTTGCGGATGGTTCTTTATCCCTGGAACTTTTCGGACAGAAAGAAATTCAGGAACGTCACAGACATCGTTATGAAGTTAACAATGCATATCGCAAAGAACTGGCAGAAAAAGGCATGACCATAGCAGGAACTTCTCCTGATGGTCACATTGTGGAAATGATCGAGATTCCGGCAAACCCATTCTTTGTAGGAACCCAGGGACATCCGGAGTTCAAATCAAGACCAAACCATGCTCACCCGCTGTTCCGTGGATTTATCCAGGCAGCTGTAGATAAATTAAACAAAGAGGAAACTCTTAATCAACAATAGAAAGGATGAGGAAAATGAAAGAAGTGATAAAGGAAAGGCAGGGACTTTACCGCCAGGAATTTGAACATGATAACTGCGGTATCGGTGCAGTTGTCAATATCAAAGGTAAAAAATCCCATGATACAGTTGCCAACGCATTGCGGATTGTAGAGAATCTGGATCATCGTGCCGGAAAAGATGCAGAAGGCAAAACAGGTGATGGCGTTGGTATCCTCCTTCAGATTTCCCATAAATTTTTTAAGAAAGCATGTAAAAAAGAGGGAATCGAAATCGGCCAGGAAAGAGAATATGGTATTGGCCAGTTCTTTTTCCCACAGCATGAGATCAAACGTGCCCAGGCAAAAAAAATGTTTGAGATCATTGTGGAAAAAGAGGGACTGGAGTTCCTTGGCTGGAGAGAAGTTCCGGTAGTTCCGGAGGTTCTCGGACATAAGGCAAGAGAGTGCATGCCATACATTATGCAGGCATTTATCAAAAAGCCGGATGATCTGGAAAAAGGCATCGCATTTGACCGTAAACTGTATATTGCCCGTCGTGAGTTTGAACAAAGTAATGACAACACTTACGTATGTTCTATGAGTAGCCGTACGATTGTTTATAAAGGTATGTTCCTGGTTGGACAGCTTCGTACATTTTTCTCTGACCTTCAGAGCCTGGATTATGAATCTGCGATTGCACTGGTACATTCCCGTTTCAGTACCAACACAAATCCAAGCTGGGAGAGAGCACATCCAAACCGTCTGATCGTGCACAATGGTGAGATCAACACCATCCGTGGAAACGCAGATAAGATGCTGGCAAGAGAGGAAAATATGGAGTCCCCATACTTAGAAGGGGAAATGCAGAAAATCCTTCCGGTAGTCAACCGAAATGGTTCTGATTCTGCAATGCTCGATAATACGTTGGAATTCCTTACCATGAGCGGCATGGATCTTCCGCTTGCAGTGATGATCACCATTCCGGAGCCATGGGCAAATAACGATACCATTTCCCAGGAAAAACGTGACTTCTATCAGTATTATGCCACTATGATGGAGCCATGGGATGGACCTGCGTCTATTCTTTTCTCAGATGGAGATGTGATGGGCGCAGTGCTTGACCGTAACGGTCTTCGTCCGTCAAGATATTACGTGACATCCGATGGCTGCATGATTCTTTCTTCTGAGGTTGGAGTATTGCCGGTACCGGAAGAGAAGATCATATTAAAAGAGCGTCTTCATCCTGGAAAAATGCTTCTGGTAGATACGGTTCAAGGCAAGATCATTGATGATAACGAATTAAAAGAGATGTATGCGAAGAAACAGCCATACGGCGAATGGCTGGACAGCAATCTGGTACACTTAAAAGATATTAAGATTCCAAACGAAAGAATGGAAGAATATACAGAGGAACAGCGTTCCCGTCTTCAGAAGGCTTTCGGATACACTTACGAGCAGTATCGTACTTCTATCCGAAACATGGCGTTAAACGGTGCTGAGAGCATTGGCGCAATGGGTGTGGATACACCATTGGCAGTATTTTCCAAACAGAACAGACCGCTTTTTGACTACTTCAAACAGCTTTTTGCGCAGGTAACCAATCCGCCGATCGATGCGATCCGTGAGGAGATTGTCACCAGCACAAGCGTTTATGTTGGAAAAGACGGAAACCTTCTGGAGCAGATTCCGGAGAACTGCAAGGTATTAAAGATTAACAATCCGATTCTTACCAATACAGATATGCTGAAAATTAAGGAAATGCATCACGAAGGCTTCAAGGTGGCTGTTGTCTCCACTCTTTATTACAAGAGCACAAAGCTGGAGCGTGCTATTGACCGTCTGTTTGTAGAAGTGGATAAAGCATACAGGGATGGTGCCAATATTCTGGTGCTTTCCGACAGAGGCGTGGATGAAAACCATATGCCGATTCCGTCTCTGCTGGCTGTTTCTGCAGTACATCAGCACCTTGTAAAGACGAAAAAGAGTACTTCTCTTGCTATTATTCTGGAATCCGGCGAGCCGAGAGAGGTTCATCATTTTGCTACTCTTCTGGGCTATGGCGCAAGTGCAGTCAACCCATATCTGGCATTGGAGACAATCCATGAGCTGATCGATACCCATATGCTGGACAAGGACTATTATGCAGCTGTAGACGATTATAATCATGCAGTTATCAGCGGTATTGTTAAGATCGCTTCCAAGATGGGTATTTCTACAATCCAGTCTTATCAGGGATCTCAGATTTTCGAGGCAATTGGTGTATCTCAGGATGTAATCGATAAATATTTCACAGGTACTGTAAGCCGTGTTGGAGGCATTACACTGGAAGATATTGAGGAGAATGTAGAAAAGCTTCATTCAGAAGCATTTGACCCGTTAGGACTTACCACAGACCTTACTCTGGATAGCGTGGGTGCTCACAAAATGAGAAGCCAGGGAGAAGAGCACCGTTACAATCCGGCAACCATTCATCTCCTTCAGCAGTCTACAAGAACAGGCAGCTATGAGATGTTCAAACAGTATACAAATCTTGTGGATAAGGAAAATCACGGCAATCTTCGTGCGCTTATGGACTTTAAGTATGCAGAAAATCCTATCCCTCTTGAAGAGGTGGAGAGTGTTGATGAAATTGTAAAGCATTTTAAGACTGGTGCCATGTCCTATGGTTCCATTTCTCAGGAAGCACATGAGACACTTGCTATTGCAATGAACCATCTTCATGGAAAATCAAATACCGGTGAGGGCGGTGAAAGCAATGAAAGACTGGATTCAGCAGGAACAAAAGATGACAGATGTTCTGCAATCAAACAGGTAGCCAGTGGTCGTTTCGGTGTTACCAGCCGTTATCTGGTATCTGCAAGAGAAATCCAGATCAAAATGGCACAGGGCGCAAAACCTGGTGAAGGTGGACATCTTCCGGCGAAGAAGGTTTATCCATGGGTTGCGAAAACCCGTCACTCCACACCGGGTGTTTCCCTGATCTCCCCGCCGCCGCATCACGATATCTATTCCATCGAGGACCTGGCAGAGCTGATCTATGACCTGAAAAATGCAAATAAATATGCAGATATTTCTGTAAAGCTGGTTTCTGAGGCTGGCGTTGGTACGGTTGCAGCCGGAGTTGCAAAGGCCGGTGCACAGGTAATCCTGATTTCCGGATATGATGGAGGTACTGGTGCAGCACCCAGAAGCTCCATTCACAATGCAGGACTTCCATGGGAGCTTGGACTTGCTGAAACCCATCAGACACTGCTTATGAACGGACTTCGTAACCGTGTCCGCATTGAGACAGACGGTAAACTGATGAGCGGCCGTGATGTTGCAATTGCAGCACTTCTTGGTGCAGAGGAATTCGGTTTTGCTACAGCACCTCTTGTAACTATGGGGTGTGTGATGATGAGAGTCTGCAATCTGGACACCTGCCCGGTTGGTGTAGCTACCCAGAATCCGGAGCTGAGAAAGAGATTCAAAGGCAAACCGGAATATGTTGAGAACTTTATGAAATTTATTGCCCAGGAGCTTCGTGAATATATGGCAAAACTGGGTGTGAGAAGTCTGAAAGAGATGGTAGGACGTACGGATCTTCTGGTTGCTACAGATGCAGTAGATGAGCCGCACAAAGGAAAAGTAGATCTTAGTGCAATCCTGAACAATCCATATGCAAAAGCTGGCAGCGAGGTAACCTTTGATCCGAAAGCAGAGTACAATTTCCAGCTGGATAAGACGCTGGATGAGAAAGTTCTTGTGAAGAAATGCAGTCGCGCAATTCATGGCGGTGAGAAGACCAGATTTTCGGTAGAAGTAAAGAACACAGACCGTGCATTTGGAACAATCCTTGGTGCGGAGATTACCAGAAATAATAAAAACGGACTGCCGGAAGATACGGTAGAGATTGATTGTACAGGAGCCGGAGGACAGAGCTTTGGTGCCTTTATCCCGAAGGGTCTTACTCTGAAGCTTACCGGCGACTGCAACGACTACTTCGGAAAGGGTCTTTCCGGTGGCAAGCTGATCCTGAAGACTCCGGAAAATGCCGGTTACAAGGCGGAAGACAATATTATAGTCGGAAACGTTGCACTCTACGGTGCAACCAGTGGAACTGTCTTTATCAATGGTATGGCAGGCGAGCGTTTTGCAGTTCGTAACTCTGGCGCAAATGCAGTTGTGGAAGGAGTGGGAGAGCACGGCTGTGAGTACATGACCGGTGGTCGTGTGGTAGTTCTTGGAAGAACCGGTAAAAACTTTGCAGCAGGTATGAGCGGCGGTATCGCTTATGTTCTGGATGTGGAAAATGTTCTTTATAAGAACTTAAATAAAGCGATGATTTCTATTGAAAAAGTAGATAATAAATATGACAAAAAAGAACTGAAAAATCTGATCGAAGCACATGTAGCTGCAACGGGATCGGAGCTTGGACAGAAGGTTCTGGATCAGTTTGACATGTATCTGCCTCACTTCAAAAAACTCATTCCAAATGAGTACAAGAAGATGATCACATTAAGTGCAAAGCTTGAGGAAAAAGGTCTGAACAGTGAGCAGGCGCAGATGGAAGCATTCTACGAAAGCATAGGAGTTAAGCATTAAGGAGGCAGAAGATCGTGGGAAAACCGACTGGATTTTTAGAATATAACAGAGAGACGGCAAAGGTTCTGCCGCCAAAAGTAAGAATTGCCAATTTCAAGGAGTTCCGTACTCCTCTTAATAAAGAGAAACAAAAACTTCAGGGAGCACGCTGCATGGCTTGCGGCGTTCCCTTCTGCCAGGCAGGCATGATGATCGGCGGCATGGCTTCCGGATGTCCGCTTCACAACCTGGTGCCGGAGACAAATGATCTGGTATTTACCGGAAACTGGAAACAGGCGTTTCTTCGTCTGAATAAGACACACAGCTTCCCGGAATTTACCTCCCGTGTATGCCCTGCACTTTGCGAGGCAGCCTGTACCTGCAACTTAAATGGAGAGCCTGTTTCCACTAAGGAAAATGAACGTGCCATCATTGAGACTGCATATGCAGAAGGCTGGGTTGTTCCACAGCCTCCGAAGGTTCGTACAGGAAAGACCATAGCAGTTATCGGAAGCGGTCCTTCCGGACTTGCAGCAGCACAGCAGTTAAACAGAAGAGGTCACAATGTAACTGTATTCGAAAGAAGTGACCGGATCGGCGGACTTCTTCGTTACGGCATTCCAAATATGAAACTGGAGAAATCTGTGATCGACAGAAGGCTGAAGCTGATGGAAGCTGAGGGTGTGAAATTTGTAACAAATACAAATGTTGGAGTGGATATTACAGCAGAGGAGCTTTTGAAGAAATTTGACCGTGTAATCCTTTGCTGCGGAGCTTCCAATCCCCGTGATATTAAAGTGCCGGGAAGAGATGCAAGGGGAATTTATTTTGCAGTAGACTTCCTGAAAAAAGTCACCAAAACTCTTCTGGACAGCGATTTCACCAAAGCTCCCTATGAAGAGGCAAGAGGCAAACATGTGCTGGTAATCGGCGGTGGTGATACCGGAAATGACTGTGTGGGTACTTCCGTACGTCTCGGTGCCAAATCTGTAACACAGCTGGAAATGATGCCAATGCCGCCGACAGAGCGTGCTGCTTCCAATCCATGGCCGGAATGGCCGAAGGTCTTAAAAACAGACTATGGCCAGGAAGAAGCAATTGCAGTGTTTGGACATGACCCCCGGGTTTACCAGACAACCGTTACTGAGTTTATCAAAGATAAAAACGGAAATGTCTGCCAGGCCCGGATCGTAAAGCTGAAAAGCGAGAAGGATGCCAAAACAGGCCGTATGATGATGGTTCCAGTAGAGGGGACGGAAGAAGTGATCCCTGCAGACCTGGTACTGATCGCAGCTGGTTTCCTTGGAAGCCAGAAATATGTGACCGATGCATTTAAGGTTGCAACAACTGCAAGAACCAACGTAGAGACAAAACCGGAAGCCTATGAGACCAGCGTACCGCGGGTTTTCACAGCAGGAGATATGCACAGAGGCCAGTCTCTGGTAGTATGGGCAATCCGTGAAGGAAGAGAAGCCGCAAAGGCAGTGGATGAATCCCTGATGGGATATTCTTATCTGTAAGTTGGCAAAAAAATGCTTTGTGGAATAATACCTGCTGAATCGCTGACGGGAAAATAAAAAAGAGAGTATATAAAAAGTATGGTCGGGGGCAAACTAAATTTGCTCCCGATTTTCCGTTCTGATACAAAATATTTATTTTGTACATCATTTTATACAACGCTGATATGGTAAAGTGGTAAAAAATAAGTTGACAAAGCATGACCTCATTGCTATAATTACCTCCATGAACAAGGGCGTTCTTCAGAAGGGTATCTTTTTGAAGTGCGCCTTTTTTGTTTAAATAAGTCATGCGTAATGGATGGATGAGGGCATGAGAGTGAAAGAAGGAGAGAAACCATGGGGAATTACACCAGAGAAGAAGTGTTACAGATGGCAGAAGACGAGGATGTAGAATTCATTCGTCTTCAGTTTACCGACATGTTTGGTACTTTGAAAAATATTGCGATTACAGCTCGGGAGCTCCCCCGGGCACTGGATAATGAATATGTAGTAGACAGCTCCTACATTGCCGGAATTGCAGGGGAGAAAGAGCCGGATATGTATTTACATCCGGATTATAATACGTTTACCATTCTTCCGTGGCGTCCGCAGCAGGGAAAGGTAGCCAGACTGCTCTGTGATATCTACCGCTCAGATGGAACACCGCTTGAGAAAAGCCCGAGATATATTCTGAAACAGGTAGTAGAGATGGCTGCTAAGGAAGGTTATGTTTGTGAAGTGGATCCGGAATGTGAGTTTTTCTTATTCCACACAGATGATAATGGAATTCCCACTACACTGACTCATGAAAAAGCCGGATATCTGGATATCAGCCCGCTGGATCTGGGAGAAAATGCAAGACGTGATATGGTTCTGAATCTGGAAGATATGGGATATGAAATTGAATCTTCCCATCATGAAACCGCTCCGGCACAGCATGAGATTGATTTTAAATTTACCGGTGCAAATGAAATGGCTGACTGTGTGATGACTTTTAAAATGGCAGTCCGCACCATTGCAAAACGGCATGGACTTCATGCAACCTTTATGCCAAAGCCGAGAGCTGAGGTGAATGGTTCCGGTATGCACATTCATTTTGCATTATATAAAGATGGAAAAAATATATTTGCTGATCCTGATGACGTAAATGGTCTCAGTGAGGATGCTTATCATTTTATAGGTGGTCTTCTTGCACACAGTGAAGAGATGGCTGCCATTACCAATCCACTTGTGAATTCCTACAAGAGACTTGTACCTGGCTATGATGCTCCTACAGAACTGACCTGGACAAAGAATAATCAGAACTCTCTGATCCGTATTTCCAATTTAAGATCAGACAGTCTGGCAATCGAGCTCCGAAGCCCGGACGCATCTGCAAATCCTTACCTTGTGTTTGCTGTTTGTATTGCAGCCGGTCTGGATGGAATTCAGCAGAAATTATATCCTACCAAGGCATCGGATCGTTCTTTTTCCGAATCTGACCAGAAAGCTATGAATATTGGAAATCTTCCTCTGAACCTGGATGATGCCCTTACACATTTCGAGAATAGCACCTGGATCCAGAGTGTACTTGGTAAAAAGTTCTGTGAGGAATATGCAGCTGCCAAGAAGGAAGAATGGCTGAATTATATGAGACAGGTAAGCGAGTGGGAAATCAGCCAGTATTTATACAAGATTTAAGATAAGAGAGTAGCATGGTATGAACAGCAGCATTGTAATTGCATTACCGAAAATCGATGACGCAAAGAAAATACGTACCATATTGAACCGGCACGGTTTTTCTGTAGCTGCGGTATGTTCAACTGCTTCAACAGCACTTGCCAGCATGAGTGAGCTGGACGGAGGTATTCTGATCTGCGGCTATAAGCTGACGGACCGGTATTACCGGGATGTGCTGGAAGATATTCCTTCATATTTTGAAATGCTGTTGCTGGCATCTGGAAGAGTGATTGCGGAGGCGCCTACATCCGTTCTTACTGTAGAAATGCCAATGAAAGTCAGCGACCTGGTAAACACGGTGGATATGATGTTGTCCCAGATCGAGCGGCGGCTAAAAAAAGAGAAGAAGAAACCGAAAACGCGTTCCTGGAAAGAGCAGAATTACATTTCCAACGCAAAGTTTCTTCTTATGGAGCGAAACCATTTAAGCGAAGAAGATGCATACCGGTACATTCAGAAATGCAGTATGGATTCCGGGACAAATATGGTAGAGACAGCTCAGATGGTTCTGATGCTGTTATATGATGAGGTATAGTGTAAGGCGGAATTTTAATCCTATTGTATAGGATTTTTCAGAAATTCCGGCCGGGGTTTTTATAAGATATATTTTTATGATTTTAGGAAATGGAGGATGAGGAAATGGAGTTTTTGGATGGAAGCTGGAAAAAAGAAGTGAGCAGCTGGGATGCACTGATGGGAGAAGAACTTCTGAATCAGGAAGCCATCCTGGAGGGCGCCATTCACAGTATCCGCAACATGGGAGATGTTGCATTTGTAATTATCAGAAGAAGAGAGGGTCTGTTTCAGACAGTTTTTGTAAATGAGGATGTTGATTTTTCCATTCATGATCTGAAAGAAGGCATGACAGTAAGAGTAAAAGGTGTTGTAAATAAAGAAGAGAGAGCGCCTCATGGCAGAGAACTTCACATTCGTGAAATTCAGGTGTTGTCTTCTCCAGCTGAACCTCTTCCTCTTGCAATCGATAAATGGAAGCTGAATACTTCTCTGGAAGCCAAATTAAATTACCGTTCCCTTTCCCTCCGCAATATTCAGGAGCGCGCAAGATTTAAAATCCAGGAAGCTTTGACGAGGGCTTTTCGTGATTATCTCTATGAAAATGGATTTACGGAAATCCATACGCCGAAGATCGGAGCCAGAGGTGCTGAGGGAGGCGCGAACCTGTTTAAACTCAGCTATTTTCATAAACCGGCTGTGCTGGCTCAGAGCCCACAGTTTTACAAACAGATGATGGTGGGAGTTTTTGACAGAGTATTTGAGACCGGACCTGTTTTCCGTGCTGAGAAACATAACACTAAGAGACATTTAAATGAATATACAAGTCTTGATTTTGAGATGGGCTATATTGATAGCTTTGAAGAGATCATGGCTATGGAGACTGGCTTTTTGCAGTATGCAATGAAGCTTTTAAAAGAGGATTATGCAAAAGAACTTGAGATCCTGAAGGTTGAGCTTCCAGATGCTTCCAGGATTCCGGCAGTTCGTTTTGATGTGGCAAAAGAGCTGGTTGCAAAGAAATACAACCGCCAGATCCGTAATCCGTTTGATCTGGAGCCAGAGGAGGAAGCCCTCATCGGTCAGTATTTTAAAGAAGAATATAATGCAGATTTTGTTTTTGTTACTCATTATCCATCTAAGAAACGTCCGTTCTACGCAATGGATGATCCGGAGGATACCAGATTTACTTTAAGCTTTGACCTGCTTTTCCACGGCCTTGAGATCACAACAGGAGGACAGAGAATTCACGATTACAATGCCCTTCTGAAAAAGATAGAGGACAGAGGTATGGAGACAGAAGGAATGGAACAGTATCTGGATACATTCAAATATGGTATGCCTCCTCACGGCGGTCTTGGAATCGGTCTGGAGCGTCTTACCATGCAGCTTCTCGGGGAGGAAAATGTCCGTGAGGCATGCCTGTTCCCAAGAGACCTGAACAGACTGGAGCCATAATAAAGTTGATTTTTCAAACAGGCTCGAGTGTGGATTGTAATAATTTCTGTGCAGGAGGATGAGAAAATGGCAAAACAGATTGACGATGAAACCATGGAAAATGTCTGCATTCTTGCAAAACTTTCCCTTACAGAAGAAGAGAAAGAAAAGGCAAAAAAAGATATGCAGGAAATGCTTGATTATGTAGATAAGCTGGATGAACTGGATACATCCAGTGTTGAACCAATGTCCCATATTTTTGGCGACAACAATGTATTTCGTGAGGATGAAGTTACAAATGGGGACAACCGCGAGGCAATGCTTGCAAATGCGCCAAAAGCCAAAGAAGGACAGTATCAGGTTCCAAAGACCATAGGATAGGAGACATTCACATGGAATTAGAAAAATTAACAGCCTTACAGCTGGCTGATAAGATTAAAAAACATGAGGTCAGTGTCCTGGATGGCGTCAAGGAAGTCTTTTCCAAAATAGAGGAGAAAGATGGCAGAATCCACGCATATCTGGACACTTATAAAAAAGAAGCGTATGCAAGAGCAAAAGAGGTGGAAAAGGGCATTGAGGACGGAACTTATACCGGTCCTCTCGCCGGTGTTCCCATTGCTATCAAAGATAACATTTGTGTACAGGGAAAACCTACTACCTGTGCGTCAAAAATTCTGGAAGGATTTGTTCCCCAGTATCAGGCAGATGTGATCAGCCGGCTTGAAAAAGCAGGAATGATCATTATCGGAAAAACAAATATGGATGAGTTTGCCATGGGAAGTACGACGGAAACTTCTGCCTATGGTATTACCAGAAATCCATGGAATACAGAGCATGTTCCAGGCGGCTCCTCAGGCGGCTCCTGTGCAGCCGTAGCAGCAGGAGAGGCTTATCTGGCACTGGGCTCTGATACAGGAGGTTCCATCCGTCAGCCAAGCTCTTATTGTGGTGTAACAGGAATGAAGCCTACTTATGGTACGGTTTCCCGTTATGGGCTGGTTGCATATGCCTCTTCTCTGGATCAGATCGGACCGATTGGAAAAGATGTGGCAGATTGCGCAGCACTTCTGGAAGTGATCGCTGGCCATGATCCGAAAGACAGTACTTCCATTGACAGAAAAGACCTGGATTTTTCCAGTGAGATGACAGATAAGATTACAGGAATGAAATTTGGTGTTCCGAAGGAATATTTGTCAGAGGGAATTTCACCAGAGGTAAAAGATGCCTTTATGGAAACCCTGAAGGTACTGACCCAGATGGGAGCAATTGTAGAATTTTTCTCTGTCAAAACTATGGAATATATGATTCCGGCATACTATATTATTGCCAGCGCAGAAGCAAGCTCCAACCTGGAGCGCTTTGATGGCGTAAAATATGGCTATCGTGCAAAAGAATATGACGGTCTTCATGATATGTATAAACGTACGAGAACGGAGGGCTTCGGAGAAGAAGTAAAACGTCGTATCATGCTTGGTTCCTTCGTCTTAAGCTCCGGTTATTACGATGCTTATTATCTGAAAGCCCTGCGCACCAAAGCTCTTATTAAAAAAGAGTTTGATCAGGCTTTTGGAAAATATGACGTGCTTCTTGCCCCGGCAGCTCCTTATACAGCGCCGAAGATCGGAGAAAGCTTAAAAGACCCTATGGCAATGTACCTTGGGGATATTTATACAGTTGCCGTAAATCTTTGCGGACTTCCAGGAATTACAGTTCCCTGCGGGAAAGACAGTGCCGGACTTCCAATCGGAATCCAGATGATCGGAGACTGTTTTATGGAAAGGAAGATCCTTCGTGCTGCCCATGCCTATGAAAGCGTAAGAGGGGATTTTGGAACACCAGAGGAAGGAGGTAAGAGAGCATGAAACAGTATGAGACTATTATCGGACTTGAGGTTCATGTAGAACTTGCCACCAGAACAAAGATTTTCTGCGGCTGCTCCACAGCATTTGGAGGGACACCCAATACCCACACTTGTCCGGTGTGTACTGGTATGCCAGGTTCTCTTCCGGTATTAAACAAAAAGGTGGTAGAATTTGCCCTGCGCGCAGGACTTGCCACAAACTGCAGCATCAATCAGTATTGCAAATTTGACCGTAAGAACTATTTTTATCCGGATAATCCGCAGAACTATCAGATTTCCCAGCTGTATCTGCCAATCTGCCATGATGGATTTGTGGAGATCGAGACAGAAGCCGGTAAGAAAAAAGTCCGGATCCATGAGATGCATATGGAGGAGGACGCAGGTAAGCTGATCCATGATGAGTGGGAGGACTGCTCTTTGGTAGATTACAACCGAAGCGGCGTTCCTCTGATCGAGATCGTTTCTGAGCCGGATATGAGAAGTGCAGATGAGGTTATTGCTTATCTGGAGAAGCTTCGTTGTACCATGCAGTATCTGGGTGTTTCCGATTGTAAGCTTCAGGAGGGCTCCATGCGTGCTGATGTGAACCTTTCTGTGAGAGTGGCAGGAAGTGATACACTTGGAACCAGAACAGAGATGAAGAACCTGAACTCTTTTAAGGCCATTGCACATGCTATTGAGGGCGAAAGAGAGCGTCAGATCGAGCTTCTGGAGATGGGTAAAAGTGTCACTCAGGAGACCAGAAGATGGGATGACAATAAAGAGTCTTCTCATGCAATGCGTTCTAAGGAGGATGCAAAGGATTACCGCTATTTCCCGGATCCGGATCTTCCGCCGATCCATATTTCTGATGAGTGGATCGCAAAAATCAGAAGTGAGCTGCCAGAGTTCCGGGAGGAGAAGGCTGCCCGTTATCAGAGTGAGTTTGGTCTTCCGGAGTATGATTCCCAGATTCTTACAGAGTCCAGACATCTGGCTGCTTTGTTTGAAGATGTGGCTACGCTGAGCGGCAACCCGAAAAAGGCGGCAAACTGGTTTATGGTGGAAGTGCTTCGTCTTATGAAGGAAAAAGGCATTGAGGCTGAGAAGTTAAGATTTACACCGCAGCATCTTGCAGATCTTCTCACAATGGTCGATAAGAAGGAGGTAAGCCCGCAGAATGCCAAGAAGGTATTTGAAAAGGTATTTGATGAGGATGTTGATCCGGTAGCTTATGTGGAAGAGCATGGCTTAAAGATCGTGGAGGATACCGGGCTTCTTAGCAGCACCATCAGCAGGATTCTGGATGAGAACCCTGGACCGCTGTCTGAGCTTCTTGGCGGTAAAGAGAAGGTTATGGGCTTCTTTGTCGGTCAGATCATGAAGGAAATGAAGGGCAAGGCAAACCCGGCAAGCGTGAGAGAGGCGCTGCTGGCTGAGGTTGAGAAGAGAAAGTAGATTTACAGGAGGATAATCAGATGGTTACCGTTAATCATAATTATTTAAAACTGCCAGGAAGCTATCTTTTTTCTACAATTGGAAAAAAAGTGCGTGCCTATAAAGAAGAGAATCCGGATAAAGAGGTGATCAGCCTTGGTATCGGTGATGTGACACAGCCGCTGGTCCCAGCTATTATTGATGCTCTTCACGGGGCAGTAGAGGAGATGGCTCACGCAGAGACTTTTCACGGTTATGCGCCAGATCTGGGGTATGAATTCCTGAGAAGGGCAATTGCAAAGAACGATTACCAGGACAGAGGATGCGATATTGCAGCAGATGAGATTTTTGTTTCTGATGGTGCGAAAAGTGATTCCGGTAATATTCAGGAGATTTTTGGAACAGACAATAAGGTTGCTGTGTGTGACCCGGTTTATCCGGTTTATGTGGATACCAATGTTATGGCTGGCCGTACCGGAGAGTATAATAGGGTTCGTGAAAATTTTGACGGTGTGATCTATATGCCATGCCGCAAGGAGAATGGATTTTTGCCGGAATTTCCATTAGAAGTGCCGGATCTGATCTATCTTTGCTTTCCAAATAATCCGACCGGTTCTGCTATTACAAAGGATGAACTGCAGAAATGGGTGGATTATGCCAACAAAAATGGCTGTGTGATCATTTATGATGCAGCTTATGAGGCTTATATCTCTGAGAAAAATGTACCGCACAGTATTTATGAGTGCGAGGGTGCAAGAACATGCGCGATTGAACTTCGTAGCTTTTCCAAGAATGCCGGATTTACTGGTGTTCGTCTTGGATTTACGGTTATTCCGAAGGAACTGGTACGAGATGGGGTATCACTTCACAGTCTGTGGGCAAGACGTCACGGCACCAAGTTTAACGGTGCTCCTTATATTGTACAGAAGGCAGGAGAGGCTGTCTATTCTGAGGCAGGTAAGGCTCAGCTGAAGGATCAGGTTGGCTATTATATGAGAAATGCAAAGCTGATCCATGATGAGCTGGCGAAAGCTGGCTTCTCTGTTTCAGGTGGTGTGAATGCACCATATATCTGGCTGGAAACACCGGATAAAATGACTTCCTGGGAGTTCTTTGATTATCTCCTTAAAAATGCAAATGTGGTTGGTACGCCAGGTTCTGGTTTTGGTTCTCATGGAGAGGGCTATTTCCGTCTGACTGCGTTTGGAACTTATGAGAATACTCTGAAAGCCATTGACAGGATCAAGAGTTTGTAATTATAATTGAAGAAAGCTGAAAAACAGGGCGCATCTCTGGCGAAAGCTGGGGATGTGCCCTTTTACGAAGGAGGAGTCTGGATATGAAGATCAATCGTATTGAGCATATGTGTGAGGGGAATGGACATGTGATTATCAAGGAGCTGCTGGATGAGCAGCAGTTAAATGGGAAGTGCGGGCTTTATGCAGAGGTGACTCTGGAACCGGGATGTTCTCTTGGCTTTCATATGCATTATGGGGAGAGTGAGACCTATTATATTCTGACTGGGGAAGGGGAATATAATGACAATGGGACTTCATGGAGACATGTGAAAGCGGGCGATATTACCTTTACACCAGATGGAAGAGGTCATGGACTGGCGAATACGGGGAATACGGATCTGGTGTTTATGGCGTTGATTATTAAAGATTGAGAGCGTCGCTATGCTCGCAAACCTGCCGAAAATCCCCAAGCCACACAAGCAGTACCCGCTGCCACCTCCCCCTGTGTATCGGTTGGAACTGGTTCAAATGTGGTATGTCTTATCACTTTGGCGAGCGGGGCTCGCAAAACGATTGCGGGGGTGTGGCAAAGGGAAAAGTATAGAAAAATATTTAGGAGTTTAGAAATGAATCATACAGCAGAGAAATTACTTACATTTATCAAAGAGAGCCCTACTGCATTTCAGGCAGTGGAGATGATGAAAACAAGATTTACGGAGAATGGATTTACAGAGTTAAAGGAAGATGAGCACTGGGAGATAAAAAACGGTGGGAAGTATTTTGTGATCCGGAATCATTCGGCGATCATTGCATTTACAGTGCCAGAAGTTTCCAGTGATGTGTTCCATATTATTGCAAGCCACAGTGATTCCCCGTCTTTGAAGATCAAGGAGAATCCAGAGATGGTGGAAAATGGGTATGTGAAGCTGAATGTGGAGCTTTATGGTGGTGCGCTTCTGGCTCCCTGGTTTGACCGACCCCTTTCTGTAGCTGGACGCCTGATCGTGAAGGAGGATGAACAGATTTGTGAGAAGCTTGTGACTGTGGACAAGGATATGCTGATGATCCCGAATCTGGCTATCCATATGAATCGTGAGGCGAACAGCGGTTATAAGTATAATGTGCAGAAGGATATGCTTCCTCTTTATGGCCTGGAGAGCGCTAAGGGATCTTTCTTTAAAACTGTGGCAGAGGCTGCAGGGGTGAAAGAAGAGGACATTCTGGGACATGATCTGTTCCTTTATAACCGCATGTCTGGTACTGTCTGGGGCAGCGAGGAGGAATTTGTTTCTGCGCCAAGACTGGATGACCTGCAGTGTGCTTTTTCCTCTATGGAAGGACTGATCGCTGGAAAAAATGAAAAGAGCATCTGTGTACATATGGTAATGGATAATGAAGAGGTGGGAAGCGGCACCAGGCAGGGAGCTGCATCTACTTTCCTTCGGGATACCCTCCTTCGCATTAATCTGGGGCTTGGAAGAAGCTACGAGGATTATCTGATCTCTCTGGCAAAGAGCTTTATGATCTCTGCGGATAATGCACATGCGATTCATCCGAACTACCCTGAGAAGGCGGATCCGGTGAACCGACCGCATATTAATGCCGGAATTGCGGTGAAGTATAATGCGAACCAGAAGTACTGCACAGATGGTATTTCGGCAGCGATGTTTAAGGAACTTTGTAAAGAGGCAGGGGTATCCTGTCAGGTTTACGTGAATCGTTCGGACGTAGCCGGCGGCTCCACTCTGGGAAATATTTCCAATACTCAGGTGGCTTTAAATACAGTAGATATTGGACTGCCGCAGCTGGCTATGCATTCTCCTTATGAGACTGCCGGTGTGAAAGATACCTGCGACTTTGTAAAGCTTGCGGAGGTATTTTATGCCTGATAACATGTTCAAGGGAAGTTATGAAGGTGCTTCTTCTACAGGAAGTGAACAGCAGATTCACAAAAAAGCAGTGTTTTTCGATGCTGATGGTACGATCTGTGATATTGAAAAGGGGACACCGGCCAGTGCTGTAGAGGCGATTACAAAACTGGTGAAGAATGGTCATCAGGCATGGCTGTGTACAGGAAGAAGCAGGGCGTTTGTGCCTGATTATCTGGAACAGATCCCTTTTACAGGAATGATCAGTGCCTGTGGATGTACCATTGAGAAAGATGGTAAAAGGCTTTTTAACAAGGAGATGACCACGGAGGAGGCATGGCATTCGGTGGAGGTCCTTCGGAAATACGGCATGATTCCGGTGATGGAGGGTGCCGACTGGATGTACTACGATAAGGATGAGTATAATACAGATATTAACTGGTATGCTGATCTGATCACAAAGGCTCTGGGGGTTAAGTGGCGTCCTGTTAAGGGGTATGAACACGACCTTCATATCAATAAGATCAGCTCCAAGATCGTGCCGGGAAGTGATCCTGAGAAGGCCTGTGCGGAGCTTGAGGACTATTATGAGTTTATTGGCCATATAGGGGAAGGTCTTGCCGGGGATACCATTGAGATGATCCCGAAAGGTTTTTCCAAGGCTGTTGGCATTGCAGCTGTATGCAGGATTTTTGATATTGCACATGAGGATACCATAGTATTTGGTGACAGCAATAATGACCTGTCTATGTTCGAATATGCAAAGACGAAGGTGGCAATGGGAAATGCGGCGCCTGGAATCAAGAAGCTGGCTGATTACGTGACAACGGATATTTTTCATTATGGAATTAAAAACGGGTTGGAGCACCTGGGATTGATTTAGCTGTTACTTTAGATCATTTCAGACAATTTGCGTACTCCGAGATAAGGGTAAAGGATAAAATATGGCAGAGCGATTAAATTACCAATGTAAATTTGAAAAATACAAAGAAGAGCTGATCAGATTGCGGCGTCATTTCCACAGGCATCCGGAACTGGGGCTTCAGGAGTTTGAGACATCTGCTTTTATACAGGAGTATCTGGGAAAATTAGGCTATCGGTTTCGGATTGTGGAGCCTACGGGGATCATTGCGGAGCATCCCTGTCAGGATGAGGCAGCTTTTGCCGGCAAAAAGAAAGTTGTGCTTCGCGCAGAGATGGATGCACTTCCTATACAGGAACAAACCGGACTGTCTTACGCATCGGAAAATGCCGGAGTCATGCATGCCTGTGGTCATGATGGCATCGTGGCTTCGGCGTTGGTGCTGGCGAGGATTCTGGCGGAAGAGGGAGAGGTTTTTCCAGTGCGGATGCGGTTTCTTTTTGAACCTGCCGAAGAAATCGGTGAAGGTGCAAAGCGAATGCTGGCAGCAGGTGCCCTTGATGGAGAACCAGATATTTTTCTCATGTTTCATTACGCAGTGGATCAGTCTTTTGGAATGGCAGTGCATGAGGGACAGGCTTCGGCTATGATCAATGGCATGGAAATCCGTGTTCATGGAAAATCCAGCCACTGGTGTGAGGCTCATAAAGGAATTGACAGTATTTATGCGGCTTCTCTGGTGGTAAAAGCCCTTCATGATCTTAATGAAACGTATAAAGGAAAAGGTCCCTGCCTGATCGGAATCGGAACCATTCATGGTGGAGAATACTCTAATATTATTACAGATCTTGTGACTCTTCGGGGAAATATCCGGGCTGCTTACGAAGAAGATTACCAGGCGCTGGATAAGCGGCTGAAGGAAACCTTGAATGAAATAGAAGCAAAGACGGGAACAAGGATCGAGTTGGAATATCCAAAGCCTGCAGTTCTGCCTTTTGCAAATGATCCGGAGCTTACCAGGATTGCGGAAACTGCAGGAAGGAAGATATTTGGAGAGCAGTTTCTTCTGGAAGGCGAGGAGCAGCTGTTTTTGTCCGGAGACAATGCCTATCGGTATTTTTTACATACAAAGGGCTTGTTCAGTGTATTTCTGGCAGGAATTCCTGATAAGGGTTATCCGCTGCATCATCCGAAATTTCAGATTGATGAGGATATTTTGCCATATAGCCTGGAGGCATTGTATGAAATACTGTCTGGCATTGACAAGGATATGTAACAGAATCCATTAAATCAATCCTAAACTTTTGCAAATGAACAGCCAGATAGTGAGAGTAAAAGCACTGAATAATGTAGTGAGCATAATGACACTGGAGGAAAAAGACCCTTCGTGCCCCATGTTTTTTGCCATGATATAACAGCTTACTGTGGTAGCAGAACCAAGCATGATCAGAATGGCAACCAGCTTGTCATGGGTAAATTCAAGTCTGACAGCAACTGGAAGAAAAATGGTGCAAAAGCCGATCAGCTTCATAAAAGTGCAGGCGATAGTTGCTTTTAATCTGGAAAAAGCTTTTCCAAAATGAAGGGCACCACCCATGGCCATCAGTCCAAGAGGTGTGGCTGTTTTTCCGAGGTTATTGACAGTACTGGAAAGGATCGTTGGAAGAGGCAGACGAAGGACAGACCAGATAAGACCTGCCAGGATTCCAAGAATAATAGGGTTGCTGGCAATTCCTTTTAAGGTTTTTAGGAGCATCTGTTTGTTCATTCCCTGATTGTCAGGCTTCATAAAAGAGAGAACCATGACTGCCATTACATTATAGAGAGGAACGCTTGCTATGATCATAAGAGGTGCCATACCGGCATCTCCATAAAGGTTCTGGATGATAGCAATGCCGAGGATTGCCGCGCTGCTGCGGTAAGAGGCCTGGACAAATTCTCCCTGTATGTCCCTTGGATTCAGCAGGAAGGAAAGACCGATAGAAATGGCAATGCTGCAAAACGTAGCGCCAAAACAAAAGAGAACAAACTTTGTATCCCAAACTTTAATAAAATCTGATTCAGCCACATTCATAAACAAAAGTGCGGGTAAGGCTGCCTTGAATACAAATTTGTTCATCTGTGCAACAAAGGAATCATCATAAAGATTAATTTTTCGAAGAAAATAACCCAGCATAAGGGTCAAAAAAATAGGAATGGTTGCATTGAGGCAAAAAATCAGATTATCCATAAAAAATTCACCTTTCTAAGTTTGTCAACATGTTGCTGTTCATTCTGTTCACAGTAACCCCGACATATCTTTTTTGATTATAAACTTTTTCCAATAATTGTCAAATTTTGTTTTCTGTGGTATCGTAAGAATGAAAGGCAACGAATGGAGGAGAAATATGAGATACGGTAAGATTCGCGTAGAAGATGGAAACCTGATCTTTTTCAGACATATGATACAGAATAATCTTCCTTGCAGAGATATTGTCTGGGCGTATATCCATCGGGAAGGCGAAAACGCAGAAGAAGCAGTGAAGCAGATGATCTCTAATTATCTGGTGATCATTACCAGGAGAAAGAAGCGATATCAGTTTGAGATGACGGAGCATGAGGCACAGGACTGCCTGCGGATTCTGAAACTTTTCAATCCGGAAATGGCTACCGGATTTCCTAAGGGCGGACGGATTACGATGCAGAGTCTTTCCAATACAAGAGATCTTGGGGCAATCGCCACAAAGGATGGGCGTCATATCCTTCCCAGAAAGCTTATTCGAAGCGGAAATCTTTATCATGCTTCTATGGCTGATCAGCATGTTTTGCAGGAGGACTGCAAGCTGAAGACCGTGATTGATCTCAGAGACCAGCTGGAACGAAATGAAAGACCGGACATTGTGGTAAAGGGAGTGGAATATTATCACATCCCCATGATCGATGAAGAGACTATCAGTGATTCTCCGAAAAGTGTTTTGGGAATACTGCAGACAAATGATATGTTGAAAAAGGTTCTGGAGTATGATGGCGATATAGAGAGTCTGATCGAGCAGCAGTATGAGAATTTTGTAAAGGATCAGTATTCAGTGAAACAATGTGCCAGATTTATGGATGTACTGCTGCATCACGAAAATGGTGCTGCTCTCTGGCACTGCAGCTTCGGAAAAGACAGAGTGGGGGTAGTGACAGCCCTTCTTCTTTGTGCTCTTGGAGTTCACAGAGATGTGATCCGGGAGGATTTTATACGTTCCAATGTGTGCCTGGCAGGAGAACTGGATTATATGCTGCGTTACCTTGAGGCAAACAGACTGGACAGTATTGCAAATGTAAATAAAGTATCAGCGCTTTTCAGGGTAAAAGAGGAATATCTGGACAGAATGTTTCGTACGATTTATGCGGAATATGGAAATGTGGAGCGTTTTTTGAGAAGAGGACTTTATCTGAACCAAAAGACAGTGACAGACCTGCAGAGTAAATATCTGATATAAAATATTTACGTAAAATATAGATACTTCATACTGTGTAAATATGTTAATAGTGAAATGAAAGTGTGTTATATGAATAAAAATGCTTTAATGCTATAAAACATTAAAACTTTTTTGAAGTGTAGCATTGACAAAATAAATTATGTTGTTATAATGATAACCATATCAATCTGAAGCACGAAAGCAGGATTATATTTATGCAAAATAAGATTTTATCTTTACTAGTTGACAACACGTCAGGTGTACTCAGCCGGATCGCCGGAATGTTCAGCCGTCGTGGTTATAATATTGACAGTATCACTGCCGGAGTTACAGCGGATGTGAATTATACTCGCATTACAGTAGTGTGCAGCGGAGATGACGCAATTCTTGATCAGATTGTGAAACAGCTTGCGAAGCTTGTTGATGTAAGGGATATCAAAGTCCTGGATCCATCTGACAGCGTAGTTCGTGAGACTGTTCTTGTGAAGGTTGCAGCCGCACCGGAGCAGAGACAGGGAATTGTTTCCATTGCGGATATTTTCCGTGCCAAGGTTGTAGATGTGAGCAAGGATTCTCTCATTGTAGAAATGACAGGCAGCAAGACCAAGCTGGAGGCATTTATTAATCTTATGGGAGATTACGAGATTCTGGAACTGGCACGTGCCGGTGTTATGGGTCTTGAGAGAGGCTCTCATGGGGTGAAATTTTTGTAATTGCGGAAGCGCTGATCAGGCAGATGCCGCAAGAGTCAATCCGCCACAGGCGGAGAATTCTGAAGGCAGGATTATTTATTTGGTTTGCTAAGGGGCGTATTTCTGGAATGAATAATCATACACAGGATATGCATATATATTCCCTTAACGATATATATTTTTAAGTTTTAACACAGTAGGAGGAAACGAAAATGTCAGCAAGAATTTTTTACCAGGAAGATTGTAATCTCTCTTTATTAGATGGAAAAACAATCGCAATTATCGGTTACGGCAGCCAGGGACATGCTCACGCACTGAACCTGAAGGAGTCCGGATGTGACGTCATTATCGGTCTTTATGAAGGCAGCAGATCCTGGAAGAGAGCTGAAGAGCAGGGATTTAAAGTATATACAGCAGCTGAGGCTGCAAAGAAGGCTGATATCATCATGATTCTGATCAATGATGAGAAACAGGCTGATATGTATAAGAAAGATATCGAGCCAAACCTTGAGGAAGGCAATATGCTTATGTTTGCTCATGGTTTCAACATTCATTTCGGATGTATTGTTCCGCCAAAGAATGTAGATGTTACCATGATTGCTCCAAAAGCACCAGGACATACAGTAAGAAGCGAGTATCAGGCTGGCAAAGGAACTCCTTGTCTGGTAGCTGTTGAGCAGGATTACACAGGAAAAGCAC
>NZ_JBCOME010000042.1:0-38289 GCF_040924365.1 Ruminococcus sp. 1001136sp1_2201st1_G3_2201SCRN_220225
GCATCAATATTATGTATCCATTCAAGCAATTCCACTTATCCTCCACCCGCTTTCAATTCTGATTGCTGTCTATATATTTCTATAATTTATTTTTATAATGGTTCAGCAGACAGTGTGTAACTGCAAAGGAACTCAACAGCTGCTTTTATTTCGTTATTATAGCGTAAAAGACGGTTCGTGTGGTGCGAACCGTCTTAATTCTTTTTAATTCTTATTCACCTGCGTGATACAGGATCTGCTGAAGATATTGCCGATTCTGCTCAAGATCAGGAACCAGAACCTGCATGCCGTCAATCGTCTGAGGTGTGTAGGCTCCATCCTCCGGAATCCGGTATGATGCAATTTCATCTGTACCGATGTTCATCACATCCATGGCATATCCGGTTATATCCCACAAAGAAAGATCCGTAGTAACCATTGGAAGAACATCCTTAACCAGACCTGCAATATCAAAAACTCCCAGATCTTTTATCTTGGCAAAAGCAGCCATAAGTACTTCCTGCTGCCGCTCTGTTCTCCGATAATCGGAATTTCCAATAGAACGGTTGCGTGCATGGATAAGTGCCTGTTCTCCATCCAGATGGTTCATTCCTTCCTGAAGATTCCAGTCGCTTCGAAGAGGCTGAGGGTAAAGAACATTCTGATCTCGTCCGCAGATATAATCTGCTTCCGCCTGAGTCAACTCCAGATCTATTCCTCCAACCTTGTCAACCAGAACCTGGAAAACTTCAAAATCCACTTCCACATTTCCATCTATCTTTACTCCGAAATTTTCTTCCAGAGTCTGGTCCAAAAGATCCATTCCTCCATATGCGTAAGCCGCATTAATACGAGTAGTCGAATATCCAGGAATGGCAACATAAAGATCTCTCATAAAAGAGGTCAGGCTTACAGTACCCTGATCCTTGTCCAATGTAGCAAGAATCATGGAATCGGAACGCTGACGGGACTCTCCCTCTCTTTTGTCCTGTCCGATCAGCAAAATACTCTTGATATTGCTGGTGGCCGCTTCAGCATCCGTATTCTCTGCCTTTACTGTATATGCAAACGCCGTACTCACAGCCGGGCTTTCCAGAAACAGCACCGCGCCAAGGCAGATAAGGGTCTTCTTCCATATGGTAGATCTCATATATTTGCTCCTATGTACATGTGCATGGTCAAAAAGGAATCTTTCTGCCGGTTCTTTCATAACCAGCAGTCGCTATTGATTACTGTTCACTCCGTTCACAGTAATCATTATTTTACTACAATTGTCAGAACAGCTCCGTTTGAAGCATTGCCATTGGAGTCAACAACATAATAAGTCAGTTCATAAGTACCCGGAGTATTCACATCAACGGTTCCAGTGATCTGAATCTTACGATAAAGATCACTTGTTGAATCTTTATCGTCTTGAATGTCTTTTACATAACTCAGTCTGTCAATCTGTGTTCCCTTGGCAATTTCAACGTAGTAAGTATTCAGATAAAAACGCGGATCCTGAGGGTTCAGCTGGTCAATCTTTTCTTCTTCCCTTTCCTGCGCTTTTTCTTCTTCTGTCATTTCTGGTTCTTCTTCATCTTCTGAATCAGTCTCATTTTCATCCTGCAGGGCTTCATCCGTTTCTGCATCTGTATCTGTATTGTCAGAAGAAGTTTTGGTTTCTGAAGTAAATCCCATAAGATTTCCCTCGGAAGTCATATGATAAGTTACCTTTGTTACATTGTTACTGTTATCCTTTGCAACATAAACAACTGTGACTTCATCCCCTTTTTCATTTGGATAAACATTCTCAACTGTCAGGCTGGCTGAAACATCTCCATCTCTCTTGTCAACAGCTTTTACTCCTTCCAGAAGATCTTCCGTTGTCATATCCGAAGTGTAGCTGTTTTTCTTGCTCTCTGCAATGGTAATTTCCGGTCCCTTGCGATCCTGCCTCATATACAGCCATCCCAGGATTCCGGTCGCTCCTATTGCCACTGCCGCCATTAAAACAATCAACCATTTACGCATATCTGCAGCTCCTTATACTCAATTTCATCAGCGACGTTTTCTTGATTTCTGTTTCTTGGATCTGCTTTCTTTCTCTGAATATGGAATGCTTCCCAGAACAGAAAGTCCAAGATAACGCTCTACATCTTCCTCAACCTTGATCGTATCATTTGTAAGATAAATGATGATCACAATCGCCATTGCAATGATAACACCTAAAAGTCCACCGATCACACCATTCTTCGCAAGGCTTGGGCTGGCTTTTTCACTTGGGATGTTTGCGCTGTCAACTACGTTAACCGCCTCAATATCCATAACTGACTGAATGTGCTCTGCTGCCATATCACGGATAGCATTGGCCATCTCGCTTGCTGTATATGGATCTTCATCAGATACTATGATCGTTACAATACGGCTGTCTGTAGAAGTATCTACGGTCAGTTTGCCAAGCAGCTGCTGATAGGTAATATTAAGATTCAGCTGTGCAATTACACCTTCAAGAACTGTACGGCTCTTAATAAGTTCCGCATAGTCCTTAGTCAGCTGTGTACTGGTCTGCATATCAGCACTGGTCAGTGTATTGCTGTCCTGTTTATTCAGCACCATGATCTTCGTGGTAGATTCATACTGTGGAGTGATAAAAAGCATTGTTCCGATAATGGAAATCACACCCAGAATGATACCGGAAAGAATAATCACTCCCAGCCTGCTAAGAATCAGGTGAAAAATCTCACCTAAATCGATTTCAATTTCATCGTTATTATTTGTAACCTGATTTTCCATTCTTCTTCTCCGTTACCCTGTAATTTTCTTTACTTTTTCTAAACAGATACATCGTTTCCAACGATATCCCATATATAAAAGTCAAAATCTCTCGTTATTTATAATGCACTCCGGATTGCTGATAAAAATCATATCCGCGTAATCCGTACCCATCATTTTTTCAATTTTGTCGTAACATTTGCCAATGTGAGGCGTTCGTCTGGCCAGATCATGACCGTCAGACCCCACAAAATCCAACATTTCTTCTTTAATTACTTTCTTGCAGAAACGCTTGATCATAAAGCCATCCTCACCAATAATACTGTCCGCATTCATCTGAATATAGGCACCCATATCCCTGAGTTCATCAATAAAATCCAGACCGTTTTTTACTACCGAATGATAGCGTTCTACATGTGCGATAATAGGATAATACCCTTTCCGGATCAATGCCTGCACCCGTTCCCTGATATAGGACTTTTCGTCTGAAGTCCGAAACTCCGTTAACACATAACGGGAACCTGACATGGTAAGTCTTTCCCCTTTTTTCAGACAGTCTGTCATATCCATACTGGAATGAAGCTCGCAGCCCAGATACATCTGAATACCGTCTTCTCCAATCTCAGCGGCAGCCTTCCTCACACGAAGGAACTGCTTCTTAACCTGTTCCAGAGACGGCTCAAACATATCATATCGAAAATGCGGAGTGGCAATAATGTTGCGGACACCATCATCATATTCCTTCTGGAGCATGCGTACAGATGTCTTGAGATCCTTCGCTCCATCATCAACTCCCGGAACAATATGACAGTGAATATCATAAATACCTTTCATTCGCTTCGCCCATTTCCAATCTTTTCATATAACAATCTCGAATAATGACGGATCAATATTTTCCGTATTCTCCGTACTTGCCATATTTGCCATATTTACCATACTTACCGTATTTACCATATTCCTTAGTATCTACCTTGTTCAAAATCGCACCGATGATCGGACAGTTGGTCTTCTCCAGCTGCCCCTTGATCTCCTGTACAAAATGGTAGCTGATACTGCCGGATTCGATTACAATGACAGTTCCATCGCAGGAATCCGCCACAACTGCACAGTCGATTACTCGTCCAAGAGGCGGTGTATCTATGATAATGTAATCATATACATCTCTTACAACACGGATCATGTCTTTAAACTGTCTGCTTCCTAAAAGCTCTGCCGGGTTCGGCGGTACAACACCGGAAAAAATAATGTGAAACTTGGGAAGATTGGTTGCGCAGATAACGTCCTGCAGTTTCGCCTGCTTGGACAGGTAGTGGGTCAGTCCCTTCACTTCTTCCTCAACCTGTACACGTCCCATAAGTACGGATTTACGAAGGTCTGCATCAATCAAAAGTACAGATTTACCACTCTCTGCAAGGGAAGCTGCAAGATGGAAAGTTACATTACTCTTTCCTTCATTCGGGGTACAGCTTGTAAATGCAATCACCTTTTTGTCGGCACCGCAAAATTGAATGTTTGTACGAAGTGCCTTATAAGCCTCATCCATGGATGAATCAGCTTTCCAGTCGCTAATTTTTACTTTTACCATAATTTTGTTTTCACCTTATCTATTTGTTATCCTGTAAATCTGCCATATTTTCCTTCTGATTTCCCATAATTCACGTCATGGCAGTATCTGCCTAAACATTATACACTAGAAGTACCGCATTGGCTAGTACATTTTCGAACTAAATATGCACAATTTTTCACAAAATTTTCATATTATTCTTGATTCCCTTCCTGAATCCCTTCTATACCCTGAACGGATGATCCCTCTTCCAAAAGATAAACTTCTACATCAAATACACCGCTGTTCAATGCTTCCGCATGGCTTCCCATATAAATATCAATGCGGTTGTTCTTAATGGCGCCGCCGCAATCTTCGGCCACATAGACCTGTCCATTGATGACTACTTTAGAGCCATAAGGAATTACAGTTGGATCTACTGCAATAGTGCGGTTCGTGGTAGCTGTCACACCTGTGGATGTGATTCCGTTTGCCCACGGACCGCAGCAAATGCTGCACTGGCAGTAATGGGTAATATGGAAAACACCAAGTGGACGAAGGCTGCTGTCTGCGGAAACCATAATCGGCTGTCCTTCAAGAACACCTGCATTTCCCCCTGTCTGGGTAACACCTTCTACTGCTTCTGCAAATACGCCCTCTCCTGTACTTTTATGTATAATTCCTGCTTCTACAGTTCCATCTGAGGTTGCATCTGAAGCTACCTGATTCTTATCTTCATACCCCTCCAAAACAGAGGTTGGGATATATCCCACCTGTTCTTCTCCATTATCATCCTCAAATAGAATCCTGCTCCAGATATCATCAATAGTACCTGTACGGCTGATTTCATCTTCTTCCAGCACTTCACCGATCACAGAACCCTCTTTTCTGCCAGGATAATCTAATACATCTGTATCTGCCGCTACTGTGACAGTATCCTGGACTTCCGTAATCTCGTCCTCGATTTTCCCGGAATCCTTTTTTTCGATAGCTTCTTCTGAAACTGTTTCTTCTTTATTATCAGTATTTTCCTGTGCTGTACCTGAAATGGCCGGACCGGCTATTTCCGCTCCAAGCGCAGAAACAGGCATACATGCGGAAACACATACTGCCATAACCAGAAATCTTTTTTTCATAAATTTATATCTCCTGATCTGTTCAATTTTCCCCTCTACTCTTTGTTTATCATAGCACAGCTATTTTCTTATTTCAAATCCCATCAGGCTTTTTAGAAATTTTTCACATTTATTATTGTAGCTTTTTTATTTTTTCATTAAAAAAAACATTATTTCATTTTTTTCAAAAAAACATTTGACAAAATAGATTTTATACTGTATTATATGTTTTGTCGCTGAGGAAAACAGTTGACAGCAATAAATGCGATAGTGGCGTAGTTGGTAACGCGCGACCTTGCCAAGGTCGAGACCGCGGGTTCGAGCCCCGTCTATCGCTCTGAAGCTCCGATTTAGTCGGAGCTTTTTTGTGTCTGAATCCGCCTTACAAAGCGGTCACTGTCTTTTGTATACTTCATAAGAAAATCCCGCTTATTCTTTCGGAAATAATTTATAACGGACATCTTATTTTAAACAAAAAAGCCTTGTACAATTTGCTTTTCTATCTGAAGATTCTCTATTGACTCATCTTTCAATAAGAATTTTCAGTTCTTTGCACTTTGTACAAGACCTTTTATTACTTCATTTTATTATTCTGTCCAGAATCCAATATTTTTTCTTAAAACATGTAAAAAAAACTTTCCGCAAGATGTGCGTCTCAATTGCAGGAATGATTTTTCAACTACGATTTAGTGATGGAATAATCTAATTCCGGTAAATGCCATTGCTATATTATATTTATTGCAGGTATCGATTACGTCTGCATCTCTCACAGAACCGCCTGGCTGTGCAATATATTTCACGCCACTTTTGTAAGCTCGCTCAATATTGTCGCTGAATGGAAAGAACGCATCAGATCCTAATGTTACATCTGTCATCTGATCCAGCCATGCTCTCTTCTCTTCCTTTGTGAAAACTGCAGGTTTCTCTGTGAATGTCTTTTCCCAGTTTCCATCCGCCAGAACATCCATATACTCATCACCAATGTAAACGTCGATAGCATTGTCGCGCTCAGCTCTTGAAATGCTTTCCTTAAATGGAAGATTCAATACTTTCGGGCTTTGACGAAGGAACCAGTTGTCTGCTTTCTGTCCTGCAAGACGTGTACAGTGAACTCTTGACTGCTGTCCTGCACCAACGCCGATTGCCTGTCCGTCTTTTACATAGCATACGGAATTGGACTGGGTATATTTCAGAATAATCAGGGAAACTTTCATATCACGCTTTGCTTCCTCAGATAATTCTTTATTCTCAGTTACGATGTTGGAAATCAGCTCATCATCAATTGCAAGCTCCTGTCTTCCCTGCTCAAAAGTAACGCCGAACACCTGCTTATGCTCTAATGGAGCCGGTACATATTCCGAATCGATCTGAATTACATTGTAGTTGCCTTTTTTCTTCTGTTTCAGAACCTCAAGTGCCTCCTCTGTATAACCAGGAGCGATTACACCGTCGGAAACTTCTCTCTTGATCAGAAGTGCTGTATCTTTGTCACATACATCAGAAAGGGAAATAAAATCACCGAAGGAAGACATTCTGTCTGCGCCTCTTGCACGGGCATATGCACATGCAAGCGGTGAAAAATTCTGCCAGTCCATATCCTCTACCCAGTAGATTTTTGCAAGCGTCTCTGTAAGCGGAAGACCAATGGAAGCACCTGCCGGGGAAACATGTTTAAAAGAAGTAGCTGCAGGAAGTCCGGTTGCCTTTTTCAGATCACGCACCAGCTGCCAGCCGTTAAAGGCATCCAGAAAGTTAATATATCCAGGTTTTCCGGAAAGTACTTTAATTGGCAGTTCACTTCCATCTTCCATGTATATTTTAGATGGTTTCTGATTTGGGTTACAGCCGTATTTTAATTCTAACTCTTTCATGGTTATCTCCTCCATTTTATCTTTTAAGGTAACGATTCAGTAGGTACTATTCCGTAAGGCATTCCGTTTTGCGAATATAATTTACCAAAAACGGAATGCTTTATTTTCAGTGATTCTTGTTGATAATTTTTGATTCATATTTACCAGTCTCGATATCAATGTATCTCACAAAAAGTGAAACCTTATTGTCTTCATTCAGGCTCTCCCACAACATATCTGCAAACGCATCCATGTTATCCGGAATCTGAACAAGCTTCGGCTCGCCCTCAAAGCTTGGCAGCGGGTTTCCATCACATTTATAAGTATGGATAAAATGTCCCTCACCGGCCTTTGCATTCTGATATGCAAAAGTGTAACGGTTGCAGGAAGAAGGATCTCCATTATTGCTTTTCAAAATGGACATTGCATAACTGTAAGTGCCGTTCTCTACATGCATAATTCCGGAAATACGTGGTGTATAGTTTGGTGCATCTGGCTCAAACTCTCTGGAACGTAAAGACTGCTCAAAAGTGAGCTGATGATCCATTCCTTCGTAAATAGTGTCTGTCTGGTCACCGTTTGTCACAATTGTTTTATTTCCAAGTACGCGGACAGGTGCATAAATGATCAGGCTTGGATCTACCAGTTTGGAAGGGTCAAATGCCTGTGTGCGGATTCCCTCTCCATCCTCCACAAATACACGATTGCGGCTGTTCTCACTTCTTCCCATAATAAAGTAAGCGGTAACTGCCTTCGTTCCATCAGCGCTGCGGCCAATGATGATTCCTCGTCCCGGGTAAGAATTTTCCTTCAGTTCTTTGTCCAATGCTATCATTTCCATGCAGATGTTCTCCTTTCGAAATTTACATGAGTATATTACCGCAGCCGCCAGATTTTCAAACACGCTCTGGCATAAGCTTATACTGGCTGCGTGTATAAAAAAACGCCTGGGAAGCCCCTCTTCCAGGCTGCCCAGGCGGTCGACACAATGATATCACCGCACTCCCTGTGGGTATTCCCACGATCCGCCAGTCATGCAGTTCTTTTTTATACTACAATATTTTTTTCGTTATTTCAAGATGGGAAATCTTTTTCTTTTATGTACAATTTTTTTGTGGTTACTAATCACTCCGTGACCAGTAACACGCTTCGCGATGCACAGAAATCATGCATTCGCATGATTTCGCGCTGAGATTCTCGGGTTTTCTGTGAACTTTGTTCACAAAAAACACCTCGCGGAACGTTACAAGTGAACAGTAACTTTTTGTAGTTACTGGTCGCAATGCCTGCATAAGCAAATTTATGGATATAGTCCGTACTTTCTTCTCAGGAAATCCCCATCAAGCCCTGATCTATTGTGATCTGTGCACTGATATCCGCCTTCATCTGCTCCCAGGCATCCGGATGATCCACATAATACTTGGGACATTCCTTTCCTGTCACATCATAATGCCGGATCACCTGCTCTGAGGTCAGCCCAAATCGGGCGCACAGCCATGCAGCCAGCTTTACCACAGAATCATAAGTTTCCTGTTCAAAAACGCCTGTATCATCTTTATGACAGCACTCAATAGAAATACTGTCCACATTCCTTGAGTTAGTCGCGTAAGACATCTCTGAGGTAGGAATACACTGGATCACTTCACCCTCCAGTCCTACTACAAAATGGCTGCTTACTTTCGCCTCATGAGAAATGGAAAGATTCTCAAAATAATCCCTGTTATTCTGCGCTGTAGCACCAGGATTGGCTGTATAATGGATTGCTATGTAATCAGCTCCATTCAGGGGCAGCTGAGGCCTGGAATACTCATTTGGTGTCAATAATTGTACATCTATGTAGGGAGCACCCTGGGACATCCATTCTTCCGGTCCATAATTCGTATGATCATTCATTTCCTGGGATGTCTCTGCACTTTTCTCCTGCTTCTGTCCATTCCTTACCATCAGAATAACCACTCCTGTCACAACCAGAAGCAAAAAAAGCACCAGAAATGCCAGACGCTGATTTCTCTGACGGATCCTGCCGCCCTTATCTTTTTTTTCTCTTTTGTTAAAAGAAGGCCGCCTTGAAAAAGACGGCCTTGCAGATTTTCTTTTCATTATTTGTCATCCACACTGTAGTTCGGTGCTTCTTTTGTAATGTGAATGTCATGTGGGTGAGACTCTTTCAGGGAAGCAGCAGAAATCTTCACGAATTTACCATTCTGTTTCAGTGCTTCAATATTCTCAGCTCCACAGTATCCCATACCGGAGCGAAGTCCTCCGATCAGCTGGAATACAGTGTCCTCAAGGTGTCCCTTGTATGCAACACGTCCTTCCACACCTTCCGGAACAAGCTTCTTGGCATTCTCCTGGAAGTAACGGTCCTTGCTGCCATTCTCCATAGCTGCAATGGATCCCATTCCACGGTATACTTTATATTTTCTTCCCTGATATAACTCGAAAGTTCCCGGGCTCTCATCGCATCCGGCGAACATGCTTCCCATCATACAAACGTTTGCACCAGCTGCGATTGCCTTGGTAACATCGCCTGAATACTTGATACCACCGTCTGCAATAATCGGAATACCATATCTCTTGGCAACCTCATAGCAATCCATGACTGCTGTGATCTGCGGTACACCAATACCTGCAACTACACGGGTGGTACAGATAGAGCCAGGTCCGATTCCGACCTTAACTGCATCTACACCAGCATCAATCAGAGCCTTGGTAGCGGCTCCTGTGGCAACGTTTCCTGCGATAACCTGAAGCTCCGGATATGCAGCCTTGATTTCTCGTACAGCACGGAGGATATTCTCAGAATGACCATGAGCAGAATCAACAACGATGACATCAACATTTGCCTTCACAAGTGCATCTACACGGGCAAGCACGTTGGCGGTAATACCAACAGCAGCTCCACAGAGAAGACGTCCCTGTTCATCTTTGGCAGCCAAAGGATATTTAATCTGTTTCTCAATATCCTTGATGGTGATAAGTCCTTTTAAGTTAAAATCATCATCTACAATGGGTAATTTCTCTTTACGGGATTTCGCAAGGATCTCTTTCGCCTCTTCCAGTGTAATACCTTCTTTGGCTGTGATCAGTCCCTCAGATGTCATGGACTCTTTGATCTTCTTGCTGAAATCTGTCTCAAACTTCAGATCACGGTTGGTAATAATACCTACCAGCTTCTTGCCTTCTGTGATCGGGACACCGGAAATACGGAATTTCGCCATTAAGTCATTGGCATCCTTCAATGTATGTTCCGGAGATAAGAAAAACGGATCTGTGATAACACCATTCTCAGAACGCTTAACCTTGTCCACCTCTTCTGCCTGCGCCTCGATAGACATGTTCTTGTGAATGATACCGATACCTCCCTGACGTGCCATGGCAATCGCCATATTGTACTCAGTAACGGTGTCCATTCCTGCACTCATCATGGGAATGTTCAGTTTAATCTTCTTTGTAAGGTAAGTTGAAACGTCAACTTGATTCGGGATTACTTTGGAGTACGCCGGAACTAAAAGGACGTCGTCGAAAGTAATGCCTTCACCAATGATAGTACCCATTGCTTTTCCTCCCTTGTCTTATTGTGTCTTTGGTTTGTAGATTAGTGTAGCAAAAAACTAAAAGTGTGTCAATCTAGTAAATTAATCTAAAAATACTTTGCTCGGAGCAGTGTTTCTCATGGTTTTTGCCAATATTTCATCTGGCTCGATAATTACTTTGCAGGTTTCTGCGCCATCGCGGCAGACAATTGCAAAACGCTTATGTTCCGGATTTCCGGAGGAAAAATCCTGTACCTTCAGCTTCTGGTTGCTGTTGTAATAGTCCATTCTGTGTGAATTAAGGGGTGCCATAATATCACATTCTGTAATATTCAGGCTTTTTACTCTTTTTCGCTTGGACTTTGCCATGATCTTGTCAATGTCAAGTTCTCCGTTTACAAACAAGTACTCAAATTCCAGATCAGTTCCTGGAAAAATAAAAAGATAGGCACAGACTCCCAGTACAATTGCCGCGATCAGAAGCGGGGGCATAATAAACAGTCCTGCGAGTACCAGAAGCACGATCAGTGCAATGATACTGCCTTTTACCAGCCTGTCCTTTGCGGTCCGCTCTTTTTTTACAAGCAGCTCGGAATACAAATCGCTCATATTACAATTCTCCTTTGTTTTTTTTGCCAGCCGGCATGTTGTTCTAAGTATAACACACAAAAGTTTTCCTGTGAACATTGTTCCTGATAAAACACGGAATATTGCCAATACACAGTAACAGTAAAAAATGACTTTTATTGAATGCAAAAGGGCCAGCGTCTTTGACACCGACCCTTATGAGTTCTGAATTATACCTTCAAAAATCCTTTCATGGATTTTCCGTTCTGTTTTCCGCTGCCGGAAATTACATCATTCCCATACCCTGACCGCCAGCTGGCATTGCCGGAGTATCTTCTTTGATATTTGCAACAACAGACTCAGTTGTAAGCAGAGTAGAAGCAACACTTGTTGCGTTCTGAAGAGCACTTCTTGTAACCTTTGCAGGATCAAGGATTCCCTCGTCTACCATGTTTACATATTTCTCGTTCAGAGCATCAAAACCAACACCTGGCTCAGACTCTCTTACTTTGTTGATGATAACTGCACCTTCAAGACCTGCATTAGCAGCAATACGGAACAGCGGAGCTTCCAGTGCTTTCAGGATGATGTTTGCACCAGTCTTCTCATCTCCCTCAAGATCTGCCGCAAGTTTTGCAACCTCTTTGGAAGCGTGGATATATGCAGAACCGCCTCCTGCAATGATTCCTTCTTCAACAGCTGCTCTGGTAGCTGCAAGAGCATCTTCCATACGAAGTTTTGCTTCTTTCATCTCAGTCTCAGTAGCTGCACCAACACGAACCACTGCTACACCGCCTGCAAGTTTTGCAAGTCTTTCCTGAAGCTTCTCTCTGTCGAAATCAGATTTTGTCTCCTCAATCTGAGCACGGATCTGGGCAACACGATTGGCAATTGCTTCTTTATCTCCCATACCATCGACAATAACAGTATTCTCTTTTGCAACTTTAACAGATTTTGCACGTCCTAACTGAGCCATTGTAGCATCTTTCAGTTCAAGACCTACCTCGTCAGAAATTACAGTACCACCTGTCAGAATTGCGATATCCTGAAGCATTTCTTTTCTTCTGTCACCATAGCCAGGAGCTTTTACAGCTACTACCTGGAAGGTTCCTCTTAATTTGTTTACGATCAGAGTGGTAAGAGCCTCACCCTCAACATCTTCAGCGATGATAAGAAGTTTTGCTCCAGCCTGTACGATCTGCTCCAGCAGCGGAAGAACTTCCTGAATGTTGGAGATTTTCTTGTCTGTGATCAGAATATATGGATCCTCAAGGTTTGCTTCCATCTTCTCCATATCAGTGGACATGTATGCGGAAATATATCCACGGTCAAACTGCATACCTTCTACAAGGTCAAGCTCTGTGTGCATGGTCTTGGACTCTTCTACAGTAATAACACCGTCGTTGGAAACTTTTTCCATTGCATTTGCAACAAGCTCTCCGACTTCTTTATCTCCGGCGGAAATAGATGCAACGTTTGCGATCTGTTTCTTTCCGCTTACTTTCTGGCTCATGTTCTTAATTGCTTCTACAGCAGCATCTGTAGCTTTCTTCATACCGCGTCTCATAACGATCGGGTTAGCACCTGCTGCCAGATTCTTCATTCCTTCATGAACCATTGCCTGGGCAAGTACAGTAGCAGTTGTAGTACCATCACCAGCTACATCGTTTGTCTTGGATGCAACTTCCTTGATCAGCTGAGCTCCCATGTTCTCGAAAGCATCCTCAAGCTCGATCTCTTTTGCGATTGTAACACCATCGTTTGTGATAAGCGGAGCACCGAACTGTTTATCAAGTACTACGTTTCTTCCTTTCGGACCAAGTGTTACTCTTACGGTATCAGCAAGTTTATTTACACCAGCCTCTAATGCTGTTCTGGCTTCTGCGCCATATTTAATCTCTTTTGCCATAATGAATCATCCTCCTGATTTCAAGTTATTTATAAGGTTATGTCTTATTTCACAATTGCAAGAATATCGCTCTGTTTTACGATGATATACTCTTCACCGTCAAGCTTAACCTCTGTTCCTGAATATTTGGAATAGATAACCTTGTCGCCTACAGTAACTTCCATTTTCACTTCTTTCCCGTCAACGACTCCGCCAGGTCCTACAGCGATTACCTCTGCCTGCTGTGGTTTCTCCTGTGCCTGTCCCGGAAGAACGATACCGGATTTTGTTGTCTCTTCTGCTTCTAACTGTTTTAATACAACTCTGTCGCCTAATGGAACTAATTTCATGATCTATGTCCTCCTTTAGAATTGTTTTCCTTTTTCTTACTAGCACTCATTATTGCTGAGTGCTAATCACTGTTCATTATATTATTGAATTATCGTTATTTGTGCAACTCTTTTCATAGTTACATTTTCAAGTATATTCTGTTTTATTCTCTTTTATGCTCTTTTTTTCTCTTGTTTTCTCACTTTAAAAATTTTCTGATTTTTTTGTTTCGCCGCTTTTGAAGCCTGACCGTTAAAACTTTTTGGTGTAATAGTGAATTCCAATGAATTTTCCTGTTACACACAAAAAAAGAACTGCCCTCCAGAGCGTGTTTGAAAAATCATTCCCGCAATCTGCATTTCACAATTTGCAGAAAGCCTTTTTCAAACACGTTCGAAAGAAAACAGTTCTTCTGTACACTTGTTTATTATTTATTGAATTCACTCAGGCCTTTTTATTTCTCTGGGCCTTAATCTCTTCTAATTCATCAAAGATCACTTCATTGAGAACCTTGATATAGGTTCCCTTCATACCGGATGACCGGGACTCAATAACGCCCGCGCTCTCGAACTTGCGGAGTGCATTTACGATTACTGATCTGGTAATACCTACTCTGTCTGCAATCTTGCTGGCAACAAGAATTCCCTCATCTCCGTCAAGCTCATCAAAAATATGGATGATAGCTTCCAGTTCAGAGAAAGAAAGTGTGTTAAAAGCAGATTTCACAACCTGTTTCTTTCGGTCTTCCTCAGCATTCTCTTCATGTACAGCTCGCATCATCTCAAGACCTACAACTGTGGTGCCGTATTCACTGACAATAATATCCTCAATATCGTATGGACGATCCTTGCGGTACATAAACACCGTTCCAAGACGTTCTCCTGCAATATCAATAGGATTGATGATTCCCTGATAGCTGCTGGAAACATGCTCAAAGCCAAGTGTCTGGAGATTCACGTTCTCTTTGGTGGATAATACTCCTAAAAAGCGCTCATTCAGCAGAGGGTCAACATGACCGCCCACCTCATCAGCTATCAGTTCCCGGATTTCCTCAACTCCCGGGCAAAAACTTACACCAAGCACCTTGCCTTTCTTGCTGAGAACCAGGATATTAGAACTTAAAGTATCCATCAGAACCTGGCAGATATCATTAAAAACCACCTTGCTGGAACTGCTGTTATGGAGAAGTTTATTGATTTTTCTTGTTTTATCAAGTAACTGAACGCTCATTTTGTCCTCCCTTCGCTTTTGTTACATGAGAGCCTGTTAAAAAAATCATTCCCGCAATCTGTACGCTCCACTTTGCAGAAAGCCTTTTCAGACATGCTCTGGCTTTAACTGTTATTCTAATACTACACGTTTTTCAAACTATTTACAAGCTATTTTTTACTATTTTTCAATTTTGTTTAGCTTTTCTGAAAATATCACGTTTTTGAAACTATTCATCAAACAATGGAAGTAATAGAGCTTTTATTTAAAAAATCCCCTGCAAAACATAATACAGCTGCCTTGCAGGGGATTTTCCCCGGAAATTCCTTAATTTGTTACTGCTCGCACCCTTCACAGCAACCTTAATTTTCTTTTTCATCCTTCGGCCTGGCTTCTACATAGCCACAGGTCTCCTGGCTGCACACCAGTTTATTTCCTTTTTCCACCATGTAGCTTCCGCACACCGGACATTTCTTATCCGACGGCTTCTGCCATGACATAAAGTCACATTCCGGATTATCTTCACAGCCGTAATACTTACGGCCTTTCTTCGTCTTCTTAAGCACCACTTCCTTACCACACTTCGGGCAGGCTACACCAATCTTTTCATAGTAAGGCTTGGTATTGCGGCATTCCGGAAATCCCGGGCATGCAAGGAAACGTCCGTGAGGACCATATTTAATCACCATATGACGACCACAGTTATCACAGATCACATCGGTCTCTTCATCATGGATGTCTACTTTCTCCAGCTCTTCCTGGGCAGCATCCACATCATGTTTCAGATCCGGATAGAAGTTCCGGACTACTGTCTTCCACTGTACAGTACCATTCTCCACACAGTCCAGAAGTCCCTCCATGGTAGCCGTGAAATTCACGTCCACAATGCTTGGGAACGCCTGTTTCATAATACTGTTTACCACCTCGCCCAACTCTGTCACATAAAGGTTACGCTGCTCCTTTGAAACATAACGGCGGCTGATAATGGTGGTGATGGTCGGTGCATAAGTACTCGGACGGCCGATTCCAAGTTCCTCCATGGTCTTTACCAGGGAAGCCTCTGTATAATGTGCCGGCGGCTGGGTAAAATGCTGTTCCGGCTTTAACTCTTTCAGCTTCAGCTTCATGCCTTTACTCAGGCTCTGGCTTAACACATTTCCCTTCTTCATATCCTCTTCCTGCATATATACCGAAAGGAAGCCGTCAAATGCCACCTTGGAAGCGGACACAGTGAACGTATAATCTCCACCAGCCACTTTTACAGAGGTAGTCTCATACTTTGCAGGAGCCATACGGCTGGCCGCAAACCGCTTCCAGATCAGCTGATACAATCGGAACTGATCTCGTGTAAGGGATTCTTTTATCTGTACAGGTGTACGGCTGATATCAGTTGGGCGGATAGCCTCATGAGCATCCTGGATCTTCTGTCCCTTCTTCACTGTCTTGGCAGTTTCTGACACATATTCTTCTCCATACTGGCTGCTGATGTAGCTTCTTGCTGCCGCATCTGCCTCGTCAGAAATACGTACAGAATCAGTACGAAGGTATGTGATCACACCTACAGTACCGTTGCCCTTGATGTCAACACCCTCATAAAGCTGCTGTGCCAGACGCATAGTCTTCTGGGTGGAAAAATTCAGTGTTTTGGATGCCTCCTGCTGCAGGGTACTGGTAGTAAAAGGAAGCGGAGCATTCTTGATTCTCTCGCCTTTTTTCACCTCAGAGATCTCAAATTCTTCGTTCTCAAGAACCTTAAGAATCTCATCCATCTCAGCTTTATTGTGGATATCCATCTTCTTGTCTGTTCCGTAGAATTTAGCCTCCAGAGGCTTTTTCTCGCCATCCACAAGGAATTCACCATTCAGGCTCCAGTATTCTTCCGGGATAAAAGAATTAATCTCCTCCTCCCTGTCACAAATGATGCGAAGTGCAACAGACTGCACACGGCCAGCACTTAAGCCTCTCTTTACTTTCGCCCAGAGAAGCGGACTGATGGTATAACCCACCATACGGTCCAGCATTCTTCTCGCCTGCTGTGCATCTACAAGATTCATATTCAGACCTCGTGCATGCTTCAGGGAATCCTTTACAGCAGTCTTTGTGATCTCGTTGAAAGTGATTCGGTGCATTTTATCCGGATCTTCTTTCAGAGCCTGCATCAAGTGCCAGGAAATTGCTTCTCCTTCACGGTCAGGGTCAGTGGCAAGATAAATCTTATCAGCTTTTTTGGCTGCCTTGCGAAGTTTGGCAAGCAATTCCCCCTTACCGCGGATGGTTATATATTTCGGCTCGAAATCATTCTCCACATCTATTCCAAACTGACTCTTGGGAAAATCACGGACATGTCCATTAGATGCCTCTACCTCATAATTTGCCCCAAGAAATTTCTTTATTGTCTTTACTTTTGCAGGTGACTCAACTATCACCAGATATTTAGCCATACTACCTCTCCTACTTTGTATTCAGTCTACATACACTACAAATTATCCCCCTGATATTCTGTAGTATTGTCTGCCTGTCTCTCCCACAAGCCCCATTAGCTGAAGTTCTGTCAGAAGAGCACAGACTTTTGATGCTGAAAAACCGGTTTTCCGTATTAAATTATCCAGATTTTCAGGTCGTAAATCGAGACCACTATACACCAAATCCAAATCCGGTGCAAGCCCCAACTTCTTTTTTTCCACATTTTGAGGTCTGTTTTTTGCCTCGATTCCCCATTCCATAAGCATGATTTCCGGGCTGTAAGCGATTCCTGCACCATCGAAGATCAGTTTGTTGCAGCCTCTGCTCAGTTCCTCTGTCACAGCTCCCGGAAGGGCATAAACACTGTGTCCATGTTCCAGGGCAAAGTTTGCAGTGATCAAAGAACCACTCTGTTCCTTGGCTTCTACCACAAGAACAGCATCGGAAAGTCCGCTGATGATCCGGTTTCTTGCCGGGAACGCCCAGTTCACAGGCGGAGAGCCCGGGGGAAGCTCGCTGATGATCCCACCGCCTTTTTCCAGAATCCGCTGATAAAGCCATCTGTTAGAATTGGGATAACACACGTCCACTCCGCTTCCCAGTACTGCAAAAGTAGGAGTGTCCGTATCCAGTGCACCTTTATGCCCCTCTGCATCAATCCCTCTTGCCATTCCACTGATGATCTGCACACCGTAGCTTGCCATGGTTCTTGCATATTTAAATGCCTGACATCTGCCATAAGGACTGCACATGCGAGCACCTACCACTGCTGCAGCAGGCTTCTTCGGATCTGGCAGGTTTCCGATGTAGTACAGTTTTTTGGGCATTCCGGAAAGTTTTCTCAAACGATCTGGAAAATTGGAATCCTCTATAGTTAAACATTTGATTTTCTGCATTGCTTCCATACTAAAATACCTCCCTGTGTGCGGTTTTATGAATAAATTCATTCAGCTTCTGTACTTCTTATCAAATGCTTTGTAAGTAAGGGCTTCTGCAACATGTCTTGTGTGTATCAGTTCCTCCCCTTCCATATCCGCAATCGTGCGTGAAACCTTCAAAATCCGGTGATAGGATCTTGCACTAAGTTCCATAAGCTCAAAAGCATTTTTTGCCACCTGAAGAGCATTTTCTGTCAGCACACAGTATTTCCGGATCTGCTTCCCGGACAGTTCACCGTTAAAACAGATTTTCTCATTCTGGTAGCGTTTCTGCTGTATTTTTCTGGCTTTTTCCACTCTTTTCCGGATAAGGGCAGAACTTTCTCCCGGTTTTTCTTCTGAGATCTGGGAAAAATTAACAGGCGGCACATCCGCACATAGATCGATCCGCTCCAGAAGGGGCTGGCTCAGCTTATGAAGATAATGACTCACCTCGCCAGGTGTGCACCTGCATTTGTTCATATCCGGATAATAGCCGCAGGGACAGGGGTTCATGGCTGCTACCAGAATAAATCCCGCCGGAAACACGTACGTTCCACTTGCCCTTGACAGCTGGATCTGCTTGTCCTCCAGGGGCTGTCGCAGCACTTCCAGGCTGCCTCTTGCAAATTCCGGCATTTCATCCAGAAACAGAACGCCTCTGTGAGCCAGGGTCACTTCACCGGGACCCGGGATCCTTCCGCCTCCAGCCAGAGCTGCAGACGAACTGGTATGATGCGGACTTCGAAAGGGTCTTGCCTTAATTAATGGTCTCTTTGGACTTAAAAGTCCGGCAATGCTGTAGATTTTTGTAAGCTCCAGGCTTTCCTCAAAAGTAAGAGAGGGCATAATCGTAGGTATTCTTTTGGCAAGCATGGTCTTCCCAGTGCCCGGAGGGCCGATAAACAGGATGTTGTGAAATCCGCTGACTGCAATCTCAGCAGCTCTTCTGGCACTCTCCTGACCACAGATTTCCCCGAAATCCACCAGACTCTCTTCTACCTGGTTCTCTTCTGAATTTACCTCTGAAAACTGATTTTCTTTTCCAAATGCATCCGGATCTGAGACAAGCTTCAAAACTTCTTTTATATTTTGAACTCCGACCACTTTCATATCCTTCACCAGAGCTCCTTCTGCCAGGTTTTCAAACGGAATGATACAGTACCGGCATCCCAGTTCCCTTGCCCGGATCACTCTTGGCAGCACTCCGGATACACTTCTTACCTCCCCATTCAGACTGAGTTCACCAACCACCATTACATTCCGAAGAAGCTGTGGTTCTATAAATCCCGATGCTGCCAGCACCGCTGCTGCCACAGGCAGGTCAAAACCGGCCCCCTCTTTTCGCAGATCAGCAGGTGCCAGATTCACAGTCACCTTCTTAGGCGGCAGACTGATCCCATTATTTTTTAACGCTGTGCGCACTCTGTCCTGTGCTTCTTTCACCTGGGTGCTTGGAAATCCAACCATAGTAAAACAAGGCAGACCGCTGCTTACATCAGCTTCCACCTGAACCGGGCAGACTTCCATTCCTGAAATCGCCGCTGATAAAACACTTGCAAACAATCTTATCCCTTTCTGCAGATACAGTTCTTCCCCATATGCGAACCTGCTCTGCCATTTCAATGTGTCTCTGGAATAAAAAAGAATAAAAGTAAAAAAGATATGATTAAAAGATATACAAAATTCATTATAGCCCATTTTGCTCTGAATTGCAATAGTGCATTTCGTTCTGATTTATACTTTCTGAAAGGATTCGGGGCCAGACGTTTTTCGTTGTTCGTTACATTTGGTCCCTGCAGACTCTACAGAAGAAAAAGAGGTGAACCTATGAAATTTCAGAGAATTCAAGACCTTCGGACAGACGCTGATCTGTCCCAGAAGCAGATCAGTGATATCCTTCACATCAGCCAGCGTTCCTACTCCCACTACGAAACTGGCTCCAGGAACATTCCAATCGAAATGCTGATCCGCCTTGCAAATTATTATGAAACCAGCATTGACTATCTGGTTGGCCGTACTGATAATAAAAAAATGCCGTAATTGTAAAGGTACTCAGCAGGTACAAAATGAGGGGGATGCGATTTCCCCCTCATTTTGTATACCATAAATAAAGTTATTACCATTCACGCGTAACATTCCGTAAAGTTTTTTTCATATATCAGTTACTTTCCTTCACTTCGAAGCTTCCCTTCCGTATCTGCAATTTTCTGAATATTTGCGACTTCATATTCATTAAATACAGAAGTATCTGCATCAAAGGTCTCCGGCTCCACAGTTCCCTTATACCAGGATTTGCTGTTAAAATAATCCGCAATTCTCTGTGTCACAAATTTCCTGCCATGTCGGGCGTAAATCTCATTTTTCGCCAGTTCCAGCTGGTCAGATGAATAGCCCGACAAATCCTCATCTGTAAGATATCGGCTGTTGCTGTCCGGGAATATATAATCCCGGGAAGAGAGATCCGTTTTATCTGTATTATCAGCCGGAGTCACGGAAGGTGCCTGTGTCACTGAAGCGGCTTTCTCCCTTGTAAGGACCCCATCTACCTTTGGTGTCACCCCGGCACCCTCTGCAGGGGAAGCTGTATTTAGGCGCAGATAAAGTCTGCCCTGATCAAAGGTCATATTTCCACGCACCTGGTTTCCCCAGGAATCTGTAAAGGAAAGCTTTGCTGCATTTCCAGCCACTTTTGCAGTGTCCGAAGCTTCCGAAACCTTAGTGCCGGCATTGTCACCAGCCTGAGAAAAAGTAAAAGTAACAGACTTCAGGGTAAGGTCGTCTATAGACAGTGTCACCAGTCCATCCTTACTGTACCAGGTTCCCATATAATCATTTGCCACGAACGCCGGTGCCCGGGTGATCACAGGAGTCGGTGTCACTGTGGCCGTAGGCTCCGGTGTGGGCGTGGCTGTAGCCGCTGGAGTCGGTGTCACTGTGGGCACCCTTTCCAGAGCCTCAATAGCAGCCTTCTTCTGCTGCTCCTTCTGAATCTTTTTCTTATGTTCGGCAAACAGAAGCCCCGCTGCTCCAATCATGATAAATATGGCGATCAAGGCAAACAGCGTTGCTTTTAGTACATCTTTGTTGTGCTTTTTCACAGGCAGTCACCTCCTGTTTATTCCTGTCCGTTCCAGCAATAAGTGCAAAGCTTGCACGGTTCAATATCAATTGACTTCTTCAGATCATCCAGACGATGATATTTCAGGGATGTAAAATTCAGTTCCTTGCGGATTTCTTCCAGCATTTCTTTGTAGTTTGTAGAATCCGGATTTGCATAATCCTGCAAAATCCTGTCTGATACATTGTCCCCTTCACGTTTCGCAATGATCCTTCTTGTGATCAGATCCATCTCTGACTTAGAGCGTGAGAAATTCAGGTACTTACATCCATATAAAAGCGGCGGGCAGGCAGGTCTGATATGAACCTCCTTAGCACCATTGTTATAGAGGAATTCTGTTGTCTCACGAAGCTGGGTACCTCTTACGATAGAGTCGTCAATCATAAGGAGGCTTTTATCTTTGATCAGTTTATGTACTGGGATCAGTTTCATTCTGGCGATAAGATTTCGCTGGCTCTGCTGAGTCGGCATAAAAGATCTTGGCCATGTGGGCGTATATTTAATAAACGGACGGGCAAACGGCACACCAGAGCGGTTAGCATAGCCGATGGCATGTGCAATACCGGAATCCGGTACTCCTGCAACCAGATCCGGATTCACTTCTCCGGCATCTCTTCCTGCCAGAATATCGCCGCATTTGTAACGCATTTCCTCTACATTTACCCCCTCATAAGTGGAGGTTGGATATCCATAATATACCCAGAGGAAAGAACAGATTCGCATCTTGTCTCCTGGCTTCTGCAGAACCTGGGCTCCCTCCGGGGTAATAAAATCAATCTCTCCAGGTCCCAGCTCTTTCAGGTCTTCATAGCCAAGATTAATGTAGGCATGACTTTCAAAAGAAGCACAGCATGCATCTTCCTTCTTGCCGATTACAAGAGGAGTTCTTCCATAACGGTCGCGTGCTGCGTAAATGCCCTCCCCTGTCATAAGAAGAAGGGTCATAGAGCCCTCGATCATCTCCTGTGCATAGCGGATTCCCTCAACAATACTGTCCTTCTGATTGATCAGCGCTGCCGTTACCTCTGTAGGATTCACACTGCCACCGCTCATCTCCAGAAAATGGGTATGCCCGTCTTTGAAGCATTTCTCTACCAAAGCTTCTATATTATTGATCTTGCCTACTGTTGTAATTGCAAAATTTCCCAGATGGGAACGCACCAGAAGAGGCTGCGGTTCATTGTCAGAAATACAGCCTATTCCAAGATTGCCTTCCATCTCTGCCACATCCTTGTCAAATTTGGTACGGAACGGTGAGTTCTCAATATTATGGATCACGCGGTTAAATCCACTGCTCCTGCTATAAACGGTCATTCCGCCCCTTCTTGTACCCAGATGGGAGTGATAATCAATTCCAAAAAAAAGATCCATTACACAATCAGACTTTGACGCAACACCAAAAATTCCACCCATTTTTCCTTAGTCTCCTTATTTTTTCTCCTTTATAACGCCTTTTCTGTAGGCATCCAAAAGCTGTTTCAGCTCCTGAATTCGTTCTTTCAGTGCCTTACCGTTATCCGTATCTCCCACAAGGGCACGCCTTGGATTATAGCGGACAGCCACACGGTTGGACACAATGTCCCTCTCTGTTTCCACTGCATCTTCCGCCGAAGTAAAAGGCTCATGGGCAGTCAGGCTCAGACCATAGGAACTGTAAACAAGAGTATATCCGGCAATACCGGTCACATTCCGGTATGCCTCACAAAAACCACCGTCAATTACGATCACCTTGCCATCACATTTCACCGGATTCTCTCCCTCCAGCTGATGAACAGGCACGTGACCATTGATAATATGCCCCTCATCCGGATCCAGCCCGAATTCTTCCAGCATACGATTTACTACCTCTTCTTTTTCCCAGAGGTGATAGTAGGCATTCTTTTTCTCTTTGTGTGTCTCTTTATCTGCGATAAAATAACGCTCGAAGGTAGTCATTTTATCTTTTCCATAAAGGGGAGAATTAGGCCCGGCCCAGATATACCACAGAATATCCTGGCTTGCTTTCTTCTCCTTCTCATCTACGGTAAAAAAAGCTTTTCTTACGTAGGCTTCCAGTTTATCATAAAGTGCCTTGCCTTTACAAGTCTCACCGTAAATCTCAACCTCTTTCAGAGTTCCATCTTCGTTCAGCGGAATACTTCCATGGAAAAGAAGGTTCCCGTTATAGGTCTTATAAAGGCCGCCTTTATCCAGAAGCAGCTGCATGTGGTTCTGAAGCTTCTCGCAGTTTCGAAATGCTGAGCTCAGGCGCTCCACTACTTCTTTTTCCCCATCTGTCAGCTCATAAGGATGTTCCCAGTCAATGGTTGGAAAATGGGTGTCCAGAAGATTATGCACACTTCCATCCGGCAGCTGCACAGTGCCCTTCTCCGGATCAATCCCCTCCAGAACGCATCGATTCTCCATATGAAAATCCGGATGTTCTTTCGCCAGTACCCCTTCCAGCTTAAACTGGATAATGGAAATGGCTTTGTGCATTTTCCTGCTCAGCTCTTTCTCAAGAGCATTGTAATTGGAAGGATTGCCATGTACTTCAAATACCTGGCAGGGATCATCCCCGTAAACCTCCATGGCAAAAGCAGCAAGAGGCATCATATTGATTCCATAACCATCCTCCAGAATATCCAGATTGCCGTAACGGATACTGTTACGGATCACTGTGGCCATACAGGCAGCCTGTCCTACAGCGGCGCCCATCCATACCACATCATGGTTTCCCCACTGAATATCCAGAGAATGATAATCCATCAGTCTGTCCATAATAAAATGAGGACCGGGACCTCTGTCATATATATCTCCAAGCACATGAAGGTGGTCTACAACCAGTCTCTGGATCAGTTCAGCAAGAGCGATAATGAAGTTCTCTGCCCTGCCGATATCTATAATGGTATCCACAATGGAATCGTAATAAGCCTCTTTATCCAGAACTTCTGCTTTCTCCGTGATCAGCTCTTCGATCACATATGCATAATCCGAAGGCAATGCCTTACGAACCTTGGATCTGGTATATTTGGAGGCAGTTGTCTTGCACACTTCAATAAGACGGTACAGGGTGATCTTGTACCAGTTCTGCATATCAGACTCTTTTTTCTTCACATAGGCAATTTTTTCCTTCGGGTAATACACGAGAGTTGCCAGGGAACGCTTGTCACTGTTGCTTAAGGTATGTCCAAATACATCATCTATCTTCTTTCGCACAGCTCCCGAACCGTTTCGAAGCACATGGGAAAAAGCTTCGTACTCTCCGTGGATATCGGAAAGAAAATGCTCGGTGCCTTTTGGAAGATTGAGAATGGACTGAAGGTTGATGATCTCTGTAGAAGCCTTCCCGATAGTGGGGTAGAGCTCCGCCAGACGTTGTAGGTAGCGCAGTTCTTCTGTTTTCATGGAACCTCCTAAATTCATATTACTCTTATTTAACCAGCGTTAGAAATCAAACAATGAAATCTGATTGGACTGTGGAATATCTCCAAATAATCCAAGTTTATCCATCAGATCAATTACGGTCTTGCTGACCTTGGTCCTGTCACGGAAATCATCCTTGGAAAGAAATCTTCCCTGTACAGCAGCATCCACTACAGCATCTGCCGCCTTATCTCCAAGACCTTCTATAGAATCAATGGACGGCATCAGTTTTCCTTCTATGATCTGGAAACGATGTGCCTTCGCCCGGTAAATATCAATGGGCATAAAATCATAACCTCTTGCATACATTTCCTGGACAATACGCATATCTTTCAGGGTATCCTGCTCTTTTTTGGATGCAGCGTCCCCTTTCTTGCGTATCTCTGCCATATAAAACTCCAGCTTTTCTTTTCCCATACACATCAGTTCATAGGAAAAAGCTGTGGCACGGATACTGAAATATGCACCGTAATAAGCCAGCGGCTGGAATACCTTGAACCAGGCGATTCTGTATGCCATCATAACGTAAGCTGCCGCATGGGCTTTCGGGAACATGTATTTGATTTTTTTGCAGGACCAGATGTACCAGTCCGGAACGCCGTGTTCTTTCATAGTGGTGATCCACTCATCCCGGAGACCTTTTCCTTTACGGACGCTCTCCATAATAGTAAAGGCAAGACCACTTTCCACACCCTGACCGATCAGGTAGATCATAATATCATCTCGGGTACAGATTGCCGTGGAAATAGTAGCTTTTCCCTCTTCGATCAGTGTCTGCGCATTTCCCAGCCATACATCCGTACCGTGGGAAAGTCCGGCAATACGGACCAGATCAGAAAAATATTTCGGCTTGGTATCCACAAGCATCTGCATGGCGAAATCAGTACCAAATTCTGGAATTCCCAGACAGCCAAGCTTGCAGCCGCCGATATCCTTCGGATCAATTCCAAGAGCTTCTGTACTGGCAAAAAGTGACATAACCGCCTTGTCATCAAGAGGAACCTCTCTTGCATTCAGGTCTGTCATATCCTCAAGGGTACGGATCATGGTGGGATCATCGTGTCCCAGAATATCCAGCTTCAGCAGGTTTCCATCAATGGAATGGTAGTCAAAATGGGTGGTGATAAATCCACTGCTGGAATCGTTCGCCGGGTACTGGACCGGGGTAAATTTCTCTATTTCCTCTCCCATTGGGAGTACAATAATTCCGCCAGGATGCTGTCCGGTGCTTCGCCGGATACCGGTACACCCCTGTACAATACGGTTGATCTCGCAGGAACGCTTGTGCTGTCCCCGCTCTTCAAAATAGTTCTTTACATATCCGAATGCGGTTTTATCCGCAAGGGTACCGATGGTTCCCGCCTTGAAGGTCTGACCTTTTCCGAATATAACCTCTGTATAATGATGGGCATTGGACTGATACTCTCCTGAGAAGTTCAGGTCAATATCAGGCTCCTTATCTCCTTTGAATCCAAGGAAGGTCTCAAAGGGAATGTCAAAGCCCTGTTTGGTCATCCTGGTGCCGCACTTTGGACAGATCCTGTCTGGCATATCGCATCCCGCCATACCGGAAAAAGCCTTGATCTCCGGAGAATCAAAGTCACTGTACTTACACTCCGGATTTGGGCACAGATAATGGGGTGGCAGAGGATTTACCTCTGTAATACCAGACATGGTAGCCGCCAGGGAAGAACCTACAGACCCTCGGGAGCCCACCAGATAACCATCTGCATTGGACTTCCACACCAGCTTCTGGGCAATAATATACATCACCGCATATCCATTGGAAATAATGGAATTCAGCTCTTTGTCCAGACGGTCTTCTACGATCTTGGGAAGCACTTCACCATACATTTCATGGGCTTTCTGGAAACACATATCCTTTAAGTCCTGGTCAGAATTCTCAATAACCGGCGGATATTTATCCGGATGGATCGGTGACATTTTCTCTATCATATCCGCAATCTTCACTGTATTTGTAATTACCACTTCCTCTGCCTTCTCGCTTCCCAGATAGGAAAACTCCTCCAGCATTTCCTCAGTAGTGCGAAGATAAAGAGGTGCCTGATTGTCGGCATCCTTGAAGCCGCTTCCAGCCATGATAATACGACGGTAGATTTCATCCTGGGGATCCATAAAGTGAACGTCACAGGTAGCAACAACCGGCTTGTTAAACTGTTCACCAAGCTTTACAATTTTTTTGTTGATCTCAATCAGATCCTCTTTCGAATGAATCGTATCATTCTTTTCATCCTCCACCATGAACATATTGTTCCCAAGGGGCTGGATTTCCAGATAATCATAAAAGCTTACCAGCCTTGCGATTTCCTGCTCCGGTGCATTGCGCAAAAGAGCCTGGTAAAGCTCACCAGCCTCGCAGGCACTTCCAATAAGAAGTCCCTCCCGATGTGCCTCAAACAGGCTCTTTGGCACACGGGGTCTGTGGTTAAAGTACTTGATATGGGACTGGCTTACCAGCTTGTACAGATTGATACGGCCGGTCTCATTCCGCATGAAAATAACGGCATGGTAAGTGGGCAGTTTCTTAATGGTGTCCGGGGAAACTTTTCCCTGCTCATTCAGCTTGTCTACATCCGTAATATCTCTTTCCCTGCACATTCCCACGAATTTCTCGAAAATACGGGCCGTACACTCTGCGTCATCAACCGCACGATGGTGATGATCCAGGGAAACGCCAACTGCCTTGGCAACGGTATCCAACTTAAAACGGTTCAGCGCAGGCAGCAGGAATCGTGCCATACCTACCGTATCCACATAGGTGAAATCATTTGGAATTCCCATGCGGTTACAATTCTCTATAATAAAACTCATATCGAAATCTGCGTTGTGGGCTACCATTGTAGCTCCTTCACAAAATTTCAGGAATTCCGGTAAAATTTCTTCAATTGGATGGGCATCCATAACCATGCTGTCATTAATACTGGTCAGCTGCTCAATTCGAAATGGAATTGGAACCTGAGGATTGACAAATGTGGAAAAACGATCTGTGATCTTTCCATTTTCCACCAATACAGCACCAATTTCAATGATCTTACAGGTAAGGGGGGAAAATCCTGTGGTCTCAATGTCGAAAACCACGAATCTGCCGTCCAGGGACTGTTTTTTCGGGTTGGTGACCATACCCTTTAAGTCGTCTACCAGATAGGCCTCCATACCGTAAAGCACCTTAAAATCAGAATCCTTTGGCACGCAGCCTCCCCACGCATCAAAGCAATGGTTTGCCTCCGGGAAAGCCTGCACCACACCATGATCTGTGATGGCAATGGCAGGATGCCCCCACTCGTAGGCACGTTTTACCAGCGCTTTTGCCTCGGTTACACCATCCATATCGCTCATTTTCGTATGACAGTGAAGTTCCACACGCTTCTGAGGGCTGGTGTCCACTCTGTAACTGCGGAAATCGGAGATTTTCTTAATTCCGGAGATGGAGCCTATGGTAAGCTCACCATCGAAACGGTCAATAGAAGTAACGCCTTTGATTTTCAGGAAGGCACCTTTTTTCACATGCTCTTTGATCTCCGGCACCTGCTCGTTGCGCAGGAACATTTTTACTGTGATGGAGTCTGTGAAATCCGTAACCGGGAAAATCAGTATGGTCTTCTCATTTCGGATTTCTCTCGCTTCCACATCCATAACCTGGCAGCGGATGATAACCTCTCCCATTTCCTGCACAATATTTTCCAATGGAATAGGCTCGTCCTCGAAATCCCTTCCATAAATAACGTCCGGATTTGGATCCTTGCGGAAGCCACCACGGAAATCGCCCCATTTGCCTTTCTTTTCGAATGGCTTTTTCTCGAAAGGCTTCTTTTCACTGGCTGCCTCTGCTTTCTTCTCCGACCTGGCAGCGGATGTCTTGCCGGCTGCGGCCTCTTTTCCTGTTTTTTCCTCAGCTGCAGGAGCTGGTGCTGCGCTCTCTTCTTCTGTGGAAAGTCTGGCATGCTTCAGCACATTAGCTACTTCCTGACGGATCTGGATAGCTGCATTTTTGCGGTACCTGCTCTCCTCCGTCTGCACATAATCCAGAGAAACTTTCAGGTCCATTCCGCAACGCTCGCAGAATACTTTGTGAAGATATTCAATAAGTATCTCACTTTTCTGTCTGGAAATCACAGAATCCGGAAGTGCCATATTCAGGCAGTCATCTTCTGGAAATGTGATCTGTGCCTGCTTGAACAGATTGTATTCCAGCATGTTGTAATTGCGAAGCTCCAGTTCCATGCTGGAGCGGTAGGTATCCAGGAAATTCTTTGGCGTGTACTGTCTGGACAGATGGAACTTCTCGATTACCTTCACACTCACTTCAAGACCAGGAAAGCACTGTCTCTGAATCTGCTCTTCCAGGCTGAAAATATGCTTTTTATGGATCCAGCGGTCGCTTTTCAAGTAAACCCGGACACAAGTTTTGGCAGAGTTGCAGGCAACCTTGGTGACGATCACCTCTTCCAGAAGTTCACTTAATTCCTGTTTTAATTTTAAGTTTGGAAATACGTCAAAAAATTCTTTTTCCATTTATAGAATATACACCTTCTGTCATTTCTGTGTCTTATTGCTATCCCAGTTCATCAATTCTTCTCTCAAGGTATCCAGCAGCTGGTCTTCCGGCACTTTCTTCACAATCTCACCGCCTTTGATCAGAAGACCTACACCTACGCCGCCTGCAATTCCGATATCGGCTTCTTTCGCTTCTCCCGGGCCATTTACCACACAGCCCATAACAGCTACTTTAATGTCAAGAGGGATATCCTGCACCATAGTTTCTACTTTATTTGCAAGACCGATCAGATCGATCTGGGTGCGCCCGCAGGTTGGACAGGATACTACTTCCACGCCGCCTTTGCGAAGTCCAAGGGTTTTTAGGATACGTCTGGCAGATTTTATCTCTTCCAGAGGGGCACCAGTCAGGGAGACGCGGATCGTGTCACCGATTCCCTGGTATAAAATAATACCAAGCCCTATGGCAGATTTGATATTTCCAGAATAAAGGGTTCCTGCCTCTGTAATTCCCACATGGAGAGGATAACTGGTCTGTTCCGCAATCAGTTCGTGAGCCCTGGCGCACATCATAACATTAGAAGATTTGATGCTGATCACCAGATTGTCGTAGCCAAGCTCTTCAATAATGTGCACCTTGTTAAGGGCGCTTTCTACCAGACCTTCTGCGGTAACACCGTGATATTTCTCCACCAGTTCTTTCTCAAGAGAACCGCTGTTTACCCCAACACGGATGGGAATATTCCGCTCCTTCGCCACATCTACAACTGCCTTGATACGCTCTGTGCTTCCAATATTTCCGGGATTGATACGGATCTTGTCGGCACCGTTCTCCATGGCCGCAATCGCAAGACGATAATCAAAATGAATATCTGCTACCAGCGGAATGTGAATTTGTTTTTTGATCTCTTTCAGAGCCTTTGCCGCTTCCATGGTCGGCACTGCACAGCGGATAATGTCGCAGCCAGCAGCCTCCAGGGCAAGGATCTGCTCTACGGTTGCCTGCACATCCTCTGTTTTTGTATTGGTCATAGACTGGATCAGGATGGGATTTCCGCCTCCAATCTTCTTATTTCCTATCTGAATTACTTTGGTATGGTCTCTGTACATACGAAATTCCTCCATATATTATGAACATGGTATTCTTTGGTTACTGTTCACTGATAGCATTCTTTGCGGTTCACTTTTACACCGCAGGCGCTTATCAAACTTTTCTATGCAAAAAGGCACAAAAGGGATGTCTCTGACACCCCTGCTGTACAGTTATTTTCACAGCATTCTGCAAGTATTTTCAAACAGGCTCCAGAGCCTGTTTTCTTTGCAATTTAATGCTGGATTTCCAACAATTTATTCTTCAAGTCTTCTTCCATCTTGCGCATTTCCAGTTCTGCCTGGGCTCTCTTGGCGCGGCCCTCTTTCTGAATATTCATGACATCATCCAAAGTAGCGATCAGCTCCTGATTGGTCTGCTTCAGAGTCTCAATATCCACGATTCCGCGCTCAGATTCCCTGGCAGTCTCTGTGGATGCAAGGTGAAGTGCCTCCGCATTTTTCTTCAAAAGCTCATTTGTCAGGTCTGTTACCTGGCGCTGGGCCTGGGCTGCTTCTGTGGAATGGGCGATTCCAAGTGCCAGTACCATCTGGCTCTTCCAAAGTGGAATGGTATTTACAATGGTTGTCTGGATTTTTTCTACCATAAGGGTGTCATTGTTCTGCACCAGACGAATCTGCGGTGCTGTCTGCAGGGAAATGGTTCTGGTCAGTTCCAGATCATGCAGCTTCTTCTCGAAACGATTGCACTTGCTGTCCAGATCCTTGGCTTCCTGCGCATCCTCCGGAAGTCCGCTGACTGCTGCTTTTGCCTCCAGATCTTTTAATTTTCCCTCCCGTACTTCCTGCAGCTTCTGTTTTCCTGCAAGGATGTACATGGTCAGTTCTTTATAATAGTTCAGGTTCTGAGCATACATTTTTTCCAGAACTGCGGAATCCTTCATGAGACGCATCTGGTGATCCTGAAGGGAGGTAGTGATCTTCTGCACATTTACCTCAGCCTTGGCGTAGCGGTTCTTCATATTTTCAATCTTGCTGCCCTGTTTCTTGAAAAAGCCAAGAAAGCCTTTCTCCTCCTCAGCAGCATCAAAATCGCGAAGCTCGCCTACCACCTGGGTGATCAGCTCTCCAACCTCACCCAGATCCTGTGTCCGTACATTTTCAAGAGCTGCATCGGAAAAATCAGCCATTTTCTTCTGGGTTCCGGCACCGTACTGGAGGATCTGGCTGGTATTCTCAATGTCAATTTTCTTAGCAAAGCTGTCTACCATCTGCTGTTCTTCCGGGGAGAGAACGGTCTGTTCCATTTCCTTTTTCACAGCTTCGGCTTCCGGCTCTGCTGCAATCTCTGCCTTTGACTCTCCCAAATCCGGTTCTAATGTAAGTGTAGGTGCGTTATCTTCAAAACCTGTAAATTCGTTTCCCATAGCATCCTCCTTGTGTATAGGTCTGCCCATATTTATCAGCAGCCTTCAGTTTGGCATTTTCGTTATTTTTATAACACGCTCTAACCCCGCTGCAAATCTTATCTTTTCATATACTTAACATTCCGCACACTGCTAGAGCCTGTTTTTTTCAGCCTCTTTTCTCATACGGGTAAGCTCGTCCTCAGTCAGCCCTTCCTGTGCCAAAACTGTATTCAGAACAGAAATATCACTGGATACATCCATAGCCGTGTCTTCAAATATGGAATCCAGAAGCTTCTCAAAAGCCACATTCAACGTATCAATAGTCTCTTCGATTTCTTTCTTGGAAGAAGTAATATTCTCTCCCTGAACCGGCTGGCTGTCCATTTCTTCATATGCATTCAAAAGCTTCACAGTCATAGGAAGATAATAATCCATAAGGCGGTTCAAATCCGGAATAATCTCCGGATGAGCCTTGGCGCGTTCAAAAATCTTCGCTATGATCAGCTCCATACGGGAGATTTTTCTGGAAATCTCTTCTCCTGGAATGGCATCATTGCTGCGGTGGATTTTATCAAGAAAGTCATTTCCCTTATCCAGAACCTGCCGGACTTCCGGGGAAAGTCTGATTCTTTCCGCAGCATCCCGTTCTGCTTCCACACACGCCCGGGCATCTGCCTGTTCATGCTGGTTAAATTTCTGCCTTTCTTTTTCCTCTGCCTGCTGACGAAGCGCTGCCTCCTGGCGTGCACGCTCTTCATCCTGCTGATGATCTCTTTCTTCCAGCCGCTTCTGAGTGCTTACATATTGGTCGTAAGTCTCATTACTTGTGATCAGGCAGGTTTCCTGTTTATCAACATGTCCCTGAAGGAACCAGCCTTTGCTTATCATACGTTTGATATCTTTTTTTACAAATTTCACCGGCTTGCCGACTGCCTGTGCCAGCTGCTGGAAATTGCAGTAGGTGTGAGTGCCAAGAGCCTTGATATACTTGTTTCGGCGGCTTAAACTGGTAAGACTGCTGCAGCCCTGTCCAAGAAGAATACCTCCGCCGACCGTAAATGCCGCCAGCACTGCCGAAATTCCAAGCATTACACTGCTGCTAAAGCCAGCTCCAATTCCACCAACTACCATTGTAGCAATTCCAAATACTCCAGTAAGAATCCCACCAAACACTGTCTTCAGAATTCCCCCGACCTTGATTCCATTCGTCGGTAAATACAATGCCAGATCCGAATTCTGGTGATTGGTATCCTGCCTGCCTGTACCATTTCTCTGGAAATTTCCATTACGCGAATCATTCCCTTTCGCATCGGCATATCCTTGATAACCAGTTCCATGATCCTCCCCGGTACTCCGGTTTTTCTTTCCATCCTTCTGAAAATCCCAGGACCGATTCTCTCTGTAATCATAAGAACTGCCGCTGCGGTAATTGGTATATTTCCCACTGCCCACAGTATTATTAAGCGCATCCCGAAGGGCATCACTCCCATTATCAATAGCCTTATTCAGCGCCTGATTAATACTCTGGCTCAGTTTCTGGTAATTTTTTTCATTTACTGCACTGTCAATGATGCTCTGGATCTTATCTCCAAGTTCATCAAATTCGTTATATCCCATCTTTTCCTCCGGATATTTTATTTCACAACGCTTGTTTTATCATTATACAAAAATCCCCCTCAAAAAACAAGACACCATAAAATATAAACACATTATACTTTTTGTAACCTTTTTCACAGGAAAATCACTTAAAAAATCTGCTTTTCCCATTGAATTTCACACGTAAAAGTTTTACAATAGTAAAAACATTGGGGATTCACAATAAGAATCTCCCCCCAAAAACCACGCTAGGAGGAAATTGTTATGGAAAAAAAGAACATTGACTGGGGAAACCTGGGCTTTGGTTATGTAAAAACAGACTACCGTTATGTATCCAATTATAAAGACGGCAAGTGGGATGAGGGAGGCCTTACCACAGATGATATGGTTACCATCAGTGAGTGTGCAGGTGTCCTTCAGTATGCACAGACTGTTTTTGAGGGTATGAAAGCATATACTACAGAAGACGGACATATCGTTACTTTCCGTCCTGACCTGAACGGTGAGCGTATGGAGCATTCCGCCGCAAGACTGGAAATGCCTGTATTCCCGAAAGACCGTTTTGTTGACGCAGTTGTTCAGACAATTAAAGCAAATGCAGCATATGTTCCGCCATATGGTTCTGGTGCTACTTTATATGTACGTCCGTACATGTTCGGAAGCGACGCTGTTATCGGTGTAAAACCTGCCAGCGAGTATCAGTTCCGTGTATTCACCACACCTGTCGGACCATACTTCAAAGGCGGCGCTAAGCCGATCACAATCCGTGTCAGCGACTTTGACCGTGCTGCACCAAATGGTACCGGTCATATCAAAGCTGGTCTTAACTACGCAATGAGCCTTCATGCGATCGTTGACGCTCATAAGAACGGATTCGATGAGAACATGTATCTTGATTCCAAAACTCGTACCAAGGTTGAGGAGACAGGCGGAGCAAACTTCTTATTCGTAACAAAAGACGGCAAGGTTGTTACTCCGAAGTCTGACAGTATCCTTCCATCCATCACACGTCGTTCTCTGATCTACGTTGCGAAAGAGTACCTTGGACTTGAGGCTGAGGAAAGAGAAGTATACTTCGACGAAGTGAAGGATTTCGCAGAGTGCGGTCTTTGCGGTACTGCTGCTGTTATCTCTCCTGTTGGAAAGATCGTGGACCACGGCAAAGAGATTTGCTTCCCAAGCGGCATGAACGAGATGGGACCGATCACCAAGAAGCTGTATGAAACCCTTACCGGAATCCAGATGGGACGCATCCAGGCTCCAGAGGGATGGCTGAAGGTTATTGAGTAATTTCTTAAGCTTCCCATTTTTCGTATTTTTTCAAACACACTCTACACAGCATATAACAAAAATCAGTTCTGTCGTGATGGCAGAACTGATTTTTTTAAAAACACATTATATTTTCCCGCTTATTTATTTCTCTCATATCTCACAAACTTATATTCCAGATCAAAATATGTCTGCTCTTCACTCTCTGCTGCCACATGCCACTGTGGATCTTCATCCAGATTCGGAAAATAACTGTCTGCAATATAAGCAAAATCAATCTTGGTCACCTGAGCAGCATCGCAATAAGGAAGAAGCTGCTTATAGATAGTGTCGCCGCCGATGCAGTATACATCTTCTGCCGGATACTTTTTCAATTCTTCCATAAGCTCTTCAATAGAATGAACGATTATGGCATCTTTCACCTTGTAATTCTCATTTCTGGTAAGAACGATGTTTATGCGGTTTTTAAGAGGAAGCCCTCCTGGGAAACTCTCCAGGGTCTTTCTTCCCATAACACAAACCTTGCCAGTGGTCTCCTGACGAAACATTTTCATATCCGCCGGAATGCTTACAAGAAGCTTATTGTCTTTTCCAATTCCCCAGTTTTTGTCAGCAGCTACTATTATTTTCATTTCTTATAATCTCCTTTATACGAACTCCTAGAGCATGTCTAAAAATCATTCTCGCAATCTGCACGCCCCACTTTGCGGGAGATTTCACCCGAATTCGGTTGCCGTAGCCCGCTACAGCAGCCTCACCATATCTGAAACGCATGCGGCATTGGAACCCTTTCTCATTTACTCCATGTTTAAATGGCAATCGGAATATTTTTAATCTGAGGCCAGGTCTGATAATTCTCCACGATCAGATCATCCGTGGTAAAATCATAGAAATTCTTCACATTCGGATTCAGTTTCACAGTCGGTGCCGGATAAGGTGTCCTGGAAATCAGCTCCTTGATAACCGGAACATGTCTGTCATAAATATGACAATCCGCGATCACATGTACCAGCTCACCGGCTTCCATGTCACAGCATTGTGCGATCATCATAAGAAGAAGGGAGTACTGGCATACATTCCAGTTATTTGCAGCCAGGATATCCTGGGAGCGCTGGTTCAAAATGGCATTTAAAGTCAGCTTGTCCTTTCCAGGCTCCTTTGTTACATTGAAGGTCATAGAGTAAGCACATGGGTAAAGATTCATCTCATGAAGATCTTCATGCACATAAATATTGGTCATAATACGACGGCTGTATGGATTATTCTTCAGATCATAAAGAACACGGTCTACCTGATCCATCATGCCTTCTTTGTACTGATGCTTCACACCCAGCTGATAACCATACGCTTTTCCAATGGAGCCATTCTCGTCAGCCCAGCTATCCCAGATATGGCTGTGAAGGTCATGAATGTTGTTTGATTTCTTCTGCCAGATCCAGAGGATCTCATCCATAGCGCTCTTTAATGCGGTCTTGCGAAGGGTCAGCGCTGGAAATTCCTTTCTCAGATCATAACGGTTCACAACACCAAAACGTTTGATCGTATAAGCAGAAGTGCCATCCTCCCACACTGGCCGGACCTTCTCCCCTTCTGTACTGGTTCCGTTCTCAATTACGTCTTTACACATATCTATAAAAATATGATCAGCTAAACTCATACCTGTCTTTTTCCTCCTGGTCTCCATTGTGCGTTCTTTATAGCAACACGATACCTGGCTGCCAGAGTCTCTCCCCACCAAGTATCTCGCTGCTTTTCATACTTCAACAATTTTAGCATAGATTCCTGTAAATAACAAGTTCTTTGCCCTCCTGTCTCCCTTCTGCTTGCTCTGGTTTTATTGTTTTTTCAAAGCCTTGTCAAATCACCTTTTTCTTTACAATCTTATTTTCCCGTGTTATAGTAAACCCCATGAAGAAAATTTTAATCCATTTACTGAAACCTCTTTCTTTTCTTCCTGCAATTCTGATGATGTATCTGATCTATTCATTTTCAGCCCAGACAGGGGAGGTGTCCGGAGCCCTAAGCTATGAAGTCAGCTACCAGATTGTGGAAACCAAGAATGAAGTTCTCAACGAAAACAAAACTTATGACGAGCTCGCCTATTCTGCCAGCTCCATCGAATTTTATGTGCGAAAAGCAGCTCACATGACAGAGTACTGTCTGCTTGCCATTGCCATTTCTTTCCCACTTTATGTTTACGGAGTAAGAGGTATCTGGCTGATCCTGCTGGCAGGCGCCATATGCGTAGGCTTCGCAGGCTTTGATGAATACCACCAGTCCTTTGTGGCAGACCGCGGACCTTCTGTACGTGATGTGGGAATCGACAGCATCGGAGTCACAGCGGGAATCCTGTTGGTGCAGGCATTCTGCTGGTCCACTCTACATAACCCAAGCGGGAAACGCAGGCGCAGGAAACGGCGCTAGAGCGTGTATTTCAACAAAAAAACAGACTTCTGATTGATTATCACTCATTCGGAAGTCTGTTTATTTTTTTATATTTAGTATTGTATTCGTAATTTCGTGCTGTTATAATCATAAAACGCAAAAGTAACCGCCCGGTCTGCAAACTAGTACATCGTTCTCGAAATAACTACACCACTCATTTTTCATACATATATTAACACTATCTAATATATCAATTTCTTTTCAAAAAACAATACTCTCTATTCTTCATCCTCTGTCGCATCCCCTAACTGGCTAACCAGATTAGCGCGGTCAGCAATAGACATTTTCTTATTCAAGGATGAAGTACTTTCCATTTTAGATTCAACTGTCCTTGAAGTTTCTGTCTCAGAAGCCTGCGCTTCACTTTCTGCATTCGACTCCTTCTGAATCTTGCCAGCCTTTATGCTGCCGCGGATTCCATTGATCACGAAAGCCACGCCAAGCACAATAAAAATCACTCCCGCAACCATAAAGCCAGGACTGCTGCCCTCAGCACCATTTATTACATTCTGGCAAAGTGAAACACCAAGATAAGCCACATAAACCCCTGCCAGAATCATAACCAGGCAGGTTCTCATAGGCATAGCAGACTTCCCATTTCTGGCTTTCTGCTTCTCATTTACATCAGTCTCTTCCAGATTCTTATTTTCCATATTCATCCCCCTTATGAAATAGCAAACTGACTCTCATACAGATTCGCATAGAAGCCCTTCTTCGCCAGCAATTCCTCATGTCTGCCCTGCTCGATAATATTTCCGTCCTTCATGACCAGGATCAGATCTGCCTCCTGAATAGTGGAAAGACGATGTGCTACAATAAAGCTGGTTCTTCCTTCCATCAACTCTGCAAAAGCCTTCTGCACCTTCACCTCAGTACGGGTATCAATGGAAGAAGTGGCCTCATCCAGGATCAACATAGCCGGGTGCATCAGCATAACCCTTGCAATGCAAAGAAGCTGCTTCTGTCCCTGGGAAATATTTCCGCCTCCCTCTGAAATCACGGTATCATAGCCGTTTGGCATACGCTTGATAAAACTGTGGGCATGTGCATGCTTAGCTGCCTCCATAACCTTTTCCAAAGTCGCATCCGGCTTTCCATAGGCAATGTTCTCGCGGATGGTTCCTGCCTTCAGCCAGGTCTCCTGAAGCACCATACCAAAGTTTCGTCTCAGGCTGTCTCTTGTCAGCTCTCTTACCGGATAACCGCTTACCTTAATCTGTCCCTTATCTACATCATAGAATCTCATAAGAAGGTTGATCATAGTGGTCTTACCGCATCCGGTAGGTCCGACGATGGCGATCCTCTGTCCAGGTTTTACGTCAATGGAA
>NZ_JBCOME010000043.1:0-27281 GCF_040924365.1 Ruminococcus sp. 1001136sp1_2201st1_G3_2201SCRN_220225
GATAATTCTACCTTTCTGATAATCGTTACCTCCATCTGTTGATGGAAGCATTATACTACATTGGGACATTTTCCTTTATGGTATATTAGGACATTATCATAAATGGTTCATAAAGTTTTGGTTTTGACAGTATTTTTTTATTGACAAAGTCCAAAAATGTGATATACTTTGATAATCAAACTATTTTAAATTAAAAATAAGAACTACACAACATACCTGGAGGGTATTATGGTTGGAAAAATAAAGGGAACCGGTTCCTACAGGCCGGTTCAGGTGTGGGACAATGACAAACTGTCCCACATGATGGATACAAGTGATGAGTGGATTCGTGGGCGAACCGGAATCGGTCAAAGACATATTGCAAGCGGTGGAGAGACTGTTGCTTATATGGCAGCTCGTGCGGCTGAGGAAGCTCTTTCAGATGCAGGAATGCGACCGGAAGAGATTGACTTGCTCCTGGTGTCTACCATGTCATCTGAAAGGATTATGCCATGTGCTGCCTGTGAAGTGCAGAAACTGATCGGTGCAGTGAACGCAGCCTGCTTTGATCTGAACGGTGCATGCACAGGATTTCTGTTGGCGTTGAATACAGCCCAGGCCTATCTGGGACAGCAGATTTATCGCAGGGCATTGGTAATTGGTTCTGAAACTCTTTCCCATTTTACAAACTGGAAGGACAGAAGTACCTGCGTATTGTTTGGCGATGGCGCCGGTGCGGTGGTGCTGGAAGCGGAAGAAAATGCAGTCTATACCCAGGCTGTTCATTCTATTGGAAGCAGAGGCGAAGCCCTTACCTGTGTCAGCCGCAATCAGCAGCAATTTATAGAAAAAGACGCAGATATTTCTTCAACTTACATGCAGATGGATGGAAAAGAAGTATTCAAATTTGCAGTTTCCAAAGTTCCGGAAGTGATTATGGAGGTTTTGGAAAAAGCAGGAAAAACAAAAGAAGAAATCCGCTTTTACATGCTTCATCAGGCGAATAAAAGAATCGTTGCTTCAGTGTCAAAACACATGAACGAACCTTTGGAAAAGTATCCGATGAATATAGAAAATCTGGGAAATACATCCTCCGCAAGCATTCCGCTTCTCCTGGATGAGTGGAATAAAAAAGGCAGATTAAATTCAGGAGACTGGATTATCCTTTCAGGATTTGGCGGTGGACTTACCTATGGAGCCAGCCTGCTTCAGTGGTAAAAATGTGTATCAGGGCTTTGAAAAATAAAACTATAGCAGATAAAAAAGCTGCTTTGCTCTGGAAATCAGGTAATTCAGGCTGATAAATACAGGTTGTTAGAGAGCGTTTTGAAAATCATTTCCGCAATCTGCGCGCCCTATTTTACAGTATATTTTGCAGAATGTCTTTTTCAAACACACTCTGGTCATATAAAGTGAACAGCAACCATGTAAAGCTTTGAATCATAAAAAGTTGAAAAATGGATTTGAAAATCTAAAAAACAAAATAAGGAGAACAAAAAAATGTTAGAAAAAATCAAAGAAATCGCAGCAGATTCATTAGGAGCAGACGTAAGTACAATGACAGCAGAAACATCTTTCAAAGAAGATCTCGGAGCAGATTCCCTTGATCTTTTTGAGATGGTAATGGCACTGGAGGAAGAGTTTGAGGTAGAGATTCCTACTGAAGATCTTGAGAATATTAAGACCATCGGTGATGTGGAAAGCTATCTTCAGAGTCGCCAGTAATTTGGAAATTTTGTATTCAGGCTTTGGCAGTATACATAAATAATAAGCCGGAATGTCAAGAAATATAAGTTGTTTACAGGATGATTCCGGCATGTATTTGCCATAGGTGGGCATGGTATAACGGAATTACAGAATGGAGAATTTCATGAAAACAGAAGTTACGGAATTACTTGGAATTGAATACCCGATCATTCAGGGCGGCATGGCCTGGGTGGCAGAATATCATCTGGCAGCAGCTGTTTCAGCAGCTGGCGGGCTGGGGCTGATTGGAGCCGCAAGCGCTCCTGCAGACTGGGTTCGTCAGCAGGTACGGGAGGTGAAAAAACTGACCGATAAACCTTTTGGTGTGAATATTATGCTGATGAGTCCATACGCAGATGAGATTGCACAGGTAATTGTGGAAGAAAAAGTTCCAGTGGTTACAACCGGTGCAGGAAACCCTGAGAAATACATGAAAATGTGGAAGGAAGCAGGAGTAAAGATCATTCCGGTTATTGCTTCTGTGGCTCACGCAAAGAGAATGGAGCGATGCGGAGCGGATGCCGTAGTGGCAGAAGGATGTGAATCCGGCGGCCATATCGGTGAGACAACCACAATGGTTCTGGTGCCTCAGGTCGTAGATGCAGTGAACATTCCGGTTATTGCAGCTGGTGGAATCGCAGACGGAAGAGGGATTGCAGCAGCCTTCATGCTTGGTGCAAAAGCCGTTCAGATGGGAACTCATTTTGTGGCAACCACAGAGTGCTGGGCACATCAGAATTACAAAGATATGATACTGAAAGCAAAGGACATTGATACAAAGGTAACCGGTCGTTCCACCGGTCATCCGGTACGTGCTCTCCGCAATCAGATGACAAAAGAATACTTGAAAAAAGAGGCAGAAGGAGTTCCGTTTGAGGAACTGGAGCAGATGACGCTTGGCAGCCTGCGCCGTGCTGTTGTAGACGGAGATGTGAAAATGGGAAGCGTTATGGCTGGTCAGAGTGCAGGACTTGTGAAGGAGCAGATGAGCTGTCAGGAACTGATCAGAAAGTTGGTAAAAGAGACGGATGCGTTGTTGAAAGGAACTGGAATTTATGAGTAAGATCGCATTTCTTTTCCCTGGACAGGGAGCACAGAAGGCTGGAATGGGACAGGATTTTTATGAAAAGTATCCCTCTGCCAGACAGGTTTTTGACCAGGCAAGTCAATGGCTTTCTCTGGATATGAAAGCTCTTTGCTTTGAAAAAAATGACAGATTAAACCTTACGGAATATACGCAGGCAGCACTGGTAACCACCTGTCTTGCAATGGAAAAAGTGGTGGAGGAGTGTGGGCTTCATCCGGATATAACTGCCGGATTAAGCCTTGGAGAGTACTGTGCCATTGCTGTTTCAGGTGGAATGAGTGTGAAAGATGCCATAGTAACTGTGCGAAAAAGAGGAATCCTTATGGAACACGCAGTGCCGGCAGGAGAAGGCTCTATGGCAGCTGTTATAGGTCTTGATGCAGATAAGATCCAGAACGCAATTGCAGGAACAAAGGCTGAAATTGCCAATTATAACTGCCCTGGACAGATTGTTATCACAGGACCAAAACCTGCTGTAGAAGAAGCTTCTGTGAAGCTGAAAGAAGCCGGTGCAAGACGTGTACTTTCCCTTGCAGTAAGTGGCCCTTTTCATTCCTCTTTGCTTCAAAATGCAGGAAAAGAACTGGAAAAAGAACTGTCAAAAGTAGAGCTTTCCGGTCTGAAGATTCCTTATGTGACCAATGTGACCGCCCAGTATGTGACAGACATCAGCGAGACAAAAAATCTTCTTGCAAGGCAGATTTCTTCCTCTGTTCTCTGGCAGCAGAGTGTGGAAAAGATGATTCAGGAGGGTGTGGATACTTTCGTAGAAATTGGTCCCGGAAAGACTTTGGCTGGTTTTATGAAGAAAATAGCGCCGGAAATGAAGACCTATAATATTCAGAATGTGGAAGATCTTGAACAGATTTCAGATCTTATACACAGTAGAAAATAAGACCAAAAACAGTTAATTAAAATAATACAGGTATTATCAGAAGCAGCCGATACGGAGAAATTCAGAAGTGGTTAACAAAGGAAAAGTTAATGTTTGTCGTGCTGGAAAAATATGATATTCACCTGACTTTACAGGAGTAAAACAAGGAATGAATGCAGAAAAAAAGATTGCAGTTGTAACAGGTGCTTCCCGTGGAATCGGAAGAGCGATTGCTCTTGAGCTTGCTGCTAAGGGAGCATTTGTAGTTATAAATTATAATGGTTCAAAAGAAAAAGCGGAGGCAGTGAAAGCTGAGATTATTGCTGCCAGAGGTGCGGCTGAAACCAGTCAGTGCAACGTATCTGACTTTGATGCCTGCGGTGCTTTTATTAAAGAAACAGTAAAAAAATATGGACAGATAGATATCTTGGTGAATAACGCAGGAATTACAAAAGACGGGCTTCTGATGGCAATGAGTGAGGATGATTTCTGCAGGGTTATAGATACAAATCTTAAAGGAACTTTTAACTGCATTCATCATGTGGCCAGACAGATGTTGAAGCAGAAAAGCGGACGCATTGTAAATATGGCATCCATTGTTGGCATCGGCGGAAACCCCGGACAGGCTAATTATGCAGCCTCAAAAGCAGGTGTGATCGGTCTCACAAAGACTGCAGCAAAGGAACTTGCATCAAGAGGAATTACCGTAAATGCCGTTGCTCCTGGCTTTATCAGAACGGACATGACAGATGTACTTTCTGATAAGGTAAAAGAAGAAACCTTGAAGAATATTCCTATGGGAACTTATGGTGAACCGGAGGATGTAGCCAAGGCAGTAGCATTCCTGGCATCACCGGAAGCCAGATATATTACAGGGCAGGTTTTGTGCGTAGATGGAGGAATGTTATGAGTAAAAGACGTGTAGTGGTGACTGGACTTGGAGCAGTAACACCTGTGGGAAATAATGTGCAGGCCTTCTGGGAAAGTGTAAAAACAGGCAAAATAGGAATCGGAGAAATTACCAGATTTGATACTGCAGATTTTAAGGTGAAGCTTGCGGCAGAAGTAAAAGATTTTAATGCAAAAGATTATATGGATTTCAAATCTGCCAAACGAATGGAACTGTTTTCCCAATATGCAGTGGCTGCAGCAAAGGAGGCTATGGCAGATGCAGGAATTGAAATGGGAAAAGAAGATCCTTTCCGTGTTGGAGTGATCGTGGGATCCGGAATTGGGAGCCTTCAGGCAATGGAATCTGCAGATCAGAGACTGATCCAGCGCGGACCATCCAAGGTTGACCCTCTTCTTGTTCCCAAAATGATCAGCAATATGGCCGCTGGAAACGTATCCATTGCTCTTGGTGCAAGGGGAAAATGCACCAACGTAGTGACTGCCTGTGCGTCTGGAACACATTGTATCGGAGATGCATTTCGTGCAATCCAGTATGGTGATGCAGAGGTTATGATCGCAGGGGGAACGGAAGGTGCGATCAGCCCGGTTGGTGTGGCTGGATTCACGAATCTGACCGCCCTTAGCACCAGTCAGGATCCATATCGTGCGTCCATTCCATTCGATAAAGAAAGAGGCGGTTTCGTAATTGGAGAAGGAGCCGGAGTTGTTGTTCTGGAGGAACTTGAGCATGCAAAAGCACGTGGTGCGAAGATCTATGCTGAGGTAGTGGGATATGGCGCAACTGCCGATGCCTACCACATTACGTCTCCGATTGAAGACGGCAGCGGAGCGGCGCATGCTATGACGGATGCCATGAAAGAAGCTGGTGTACAACCTGAAGAAATCGACTACATTAATGCGCACGGAACCGGTACACATCACAACGATCTCTTTGAGACAAGAGCCATTAAAGCAGCACTTGGAGATGCGGCAAAGAAGGTAAAAATCAATTCTACTAAATCTATGATCGGACATCTTTTAGGAGCCGCCGGAGGTGTGGAAGCTGTTGTCTGTGTGAAGTCTATTGAGGAAGGGTTTATTCATCAGACTGTAGGCACAAAGGAGACAGAAGAAGAGTTGGATCTCGATTATTGTATCGGCGGACCAACACGGCAGGAAGTAAATTATGCTATGAGCAATTCTCTTGGATTTGGTGGACATAACGCAGTACTTTTAATGAAAAAATACAGGTGAAAGCGAGTATTATCAGTTTGCGAAGCCTGTGCCTGTGAAGGTACTGAAAAGATATATTTAAAGTATGAATTGCTGTAGAAATTGCTGTAAATAAGGAGAAAAAATCATGGAATTTGAACAAATATTAAAGTTGGTCGACCATGTATCAGCTTCTCATCTGGAGTCTTTCTGCTATGAAGGTGATGGAGTGAAACTGACTTTAAATAATAAAATTGCACCTGTGATCATACCTGGAACCATGCAAAATAACATATTATCTGGTGCTGAAACAGGAGAAAAAGGTTTCGTATATGGAGAAAAGTATAGCATTTCAGAACAGGCTCCAGATAGAAAAATGGCGGATAAAGAACTTTCTGCAAGTGAGAAAAAACAGGCTTCAGATACAATGATTTCCAACGGAGAACCAACAGGAAATACTGTGAAATCTCCTCTGGTAGGAACATTCTATGCAGCTCCATCTGAGGATGCTCCTGCCTTTGTAAAAGTGGGAGATATAGTAAAAAAAGGACAGATTCTTGCTATTGTAGAAGCTATGAAACTGATGAACGATATTGAAAGCGATTTTGATGGAGAAGTTGCAGAAATTCTGGTTGAAAACGGTCAGCCTGTAGAGTATGGACAGCCGTTATTTGTAATCCGTTGATATAGAAAGAAGCTAAATTTTATAATATCCATGTTAAAAGGTCAGAATCCCTTTTGACACGCAGACCATTTTATCAAAAATAGGATAAATACATTTGTTTTTCAATGAAATAGGAGCAGATATGAATCACTTAAATATAAAACAAATTGAGGAAATCCTTCCTCATCGTCACCCGTTCCTTTTGGTTGACTACATCGAAGATTATGAACCGGGAGAATTTGCTGTTGGCTATAAATGTGTCACATTCCGGGAGGATTTTTTTAAAGGACATTTTCCCCAGGAGCCGGTAATGCCAGGCGTTCTGATCGTGGAGGCACTGGCACAGACAGGTGCGGTCGCGATTCTTTCCAAGCCTGAAAACAAAGGCAGGATTGCTTACTTTGGCGGCATTGATAAGTGCCGGTTTAAAGGGAAAGTTCAGCCTGGAGATAAGCTAAAACTGGAAATGAAAGTCATGAAACAGAAAGGGCCTATGGGTGTTGGAGAGGCTGTGGCAACTGTGGATGGAAAGGTTGTAGTGAAAGCGGAACTTACTTTTATGGTGGGCTAGATAGATATATATAACGATACTCGGAAGGGTGAAATTATGATCAGAAAGTTATTAATTGCCAATCGCGGAGAAATTGCCGTAAGGATCATCCGCGCCTGTCGGGAAATGGGAATAGAAGCAGTTGCAGTGTATTCTGAGGCAGACAAAGAAAGCCTGCATACGCAGCTTGCAGACGAAGCCATCTGTATTGGACCGGGACCTTCTGTTAAAAGTTATCTGAATATGGAAAGTATTATCAGTGCCGCCATAGTATCCGGTGCAGATGCAATACATCCTGGATTTGGCTTCTTATCTGAAAATGCCAGATTTGCCCAGATTTGTGAGCAGTGCGGCATCACTTTTGTGGGACCTCCATCACAGGTAATCCAGAATCTGGGAAACAAACAGATTGCCAGAAATACCATGGAAGCAGCAGGAGTTCCAGTAATCCCCGGCACTACAAAAGCTATTCTGGATGTGGAAACAGGAGCAAGAGAGGCCAGTCAGATTGGCTATCCGGTCATCATAAAAGCAGCTCTTGGAGGCGGTGGAAAAGGTATGAGAACTGCCTTCTCTCCGGAGGACTTTGAACTGGCATTTCTTACAGCCCAGAAGGAATCTCAGATCGCATTTGGAGATGGAACCATGTATATCGAGCATTTTGTGGAACATCCCAGACATATTGAATTTCAGATCCTTGCAGACAGTCATGGAAATGTAGTACACCTTGGAGAAAGGGACTGTTCGATTCAGCGAAATCATCAGAAAATGATTGAAGAATCTCCTTCTATGGCAGTGTCAGAAGAGCTGCGGAAAGAGATGGGAATTGCAGCAGTAAAAGCGGCGAAAGCAGCACATTATGTAAATGCCGGAACTATTGAATTTCTCCTTGAAAAGACAGGGAAATTTTATTTTATGGAGATGAATACCCGTATTCAGGTTGAGCATCCTGTGACAGAATGGGTTACCGGTCTGGATCTGGTTAAGGAGCAGTTAAGGATTGCTTCCGGGGAAGCTCTGCCTTTTTCCCAGGAAGATATTCATATTCAGGGACATGCTATAGAATGTCGTATTAATGCCGAAAATCCATGGAAAAATTTTCGCCCGTCACCTGGAACAATCACGGATCTTCATCTTCCCGGAGGCCAAGGAATCCGGGTAGATACAGGAATTTACAATGGTTATCAGATTCCACCGTATTATGATTCCATGCTTGCAAAGCTGATCGTACACGGCAATAACCGTGAGGAAGCAATTGCAAAAATGAAAAGCGCTCTGGGAGAAATGATCATTCAGGGTGTTGATACAAATGTAGACTATCAGTTTGAAATTATGAACGATCCGGACTATCAGAAAGGTGTATTTGATATCGGCTTTCTGGAGAGTCATCAGATCGGAGGAGTGAAGGTAAATGAAGCTTAGATATGCCTTTAAACGTACAATTGCAAACAAATCTGCAGGTGCAGATAAAGAACTGAAACCAGAAGTGCCGGATGGTATGCTGAAGAAATGCAATGCCTGCAAGGCCGCTGTATTTGTAGATGAGGTGAAAAAGAATGCCTATATCTGTCCGCATTGCGGTAATTATTTCCGTGTTCATGCAAGGAGAAGAATCGAAATGCTGGCAGATGAAGGAACCTTTGAAGAGTGGGATAAGGTAATGTCAATAAGTAATCCTTTGTCCTATAAAGGGTACGAAGAGAAGGTAAAAAAGCTTCAGGAAAAGACAAACCTGGACGAAGCAATTGTCACAGGAAAGGCAAAAATAGGCGGAATATCTGTAGTGCTTGGAGTGTGTGACAGCCGTTTTCTCATGGCTAGTATGGGAGAAAATGTGGGAGAAAAAATTGCCAGAGCAGTAGAAAGGGCAACACAGGAACGTCTGCCTGTAGTGCTTTTTGCCTGCTCAGGAGGTGCCAGAATGCAGGAAGGAATTGTATCCCTGATGCAGATGGCAAAGACTTCCGCAGCTTTAAAAAGACACAGCGATTCCGGGCTTCTTTATATCAGTGTCCTTACGAATCCAACTACCGGTGGTGTGACAGCAAGCTTTGCCATGTTGGGAGATATTATCCTGGCAGAACCAGGTGCATTAATTGGTTTTGCAGGTCCCAGAGTGATAGAACAAACGATCCGGCAGAAGCTTCCTAAAGGATTTCAGAGTTCAGAATTTCTGTTGGAACATGGATTTATTGATCAGATTGCAGAACGAAAGAACATGAAAGAAACACTGGCCAGACTCTTGAAAATGCATTGTAAAAATGATTGTGCGGAAAGTCTGGAAGGACAGGAAAATGCAGAGAAGATTTCAGAAAAAAAATCTGATTCAGCTGACGGCATGTCTGTAAACAACAAATTAAATGTGGATTTTACGACGAAAATCACAGCAAAAAAATCTGCCTGGGAGCATGTTTCTCTTGCACGAAGCAAAGAACGCCCAACAGGAAAAGATTATCTTCCCTGGCTGTTTGATTACTTTATAGAGCTTCATGGAGATAGACTTTTTGGCGATGATCCGGCTCTGATTGGCGGTATTGCATACCTTGCAGGAAAGCCTGTAACTGTGATCGCCCAGGAAAAAGGAAATGGTACAAAAGAGAATATTGCCCATAATTTTGGCATGGTTTCTCCGGAAGGCTACCGAAAATCCCTGCGTCTTATGAAGCAGGCAGAAAAATTCCACAGACCAGTGATCTGCCTTGTGGATACACCCGGGGCGTTTTGTGGACTGGAGGCGGAAGAACGGGGCCAGGGAGAGGCAATTGCCCGAAATCTGTATGAGCTCTCCAGCCTTAAAGTTCCGGTGCTTTCTATTGTAATTGGAGAAGGTGGCAGCGGTGGGGCCCTTGCTCTTGCCGCAGGTGATCAGGTCTGGATGATGGAGAATTCCATTTATTCAATTCTTTCCCCAGAAGGCTTTGCATCTATTTTGTGGAAAGACAGCACACGGGCAAAGGAAGCCGCAGAAGTAATGAAGCTGACAGCCGTAGATCTGAAGGACCTTGGAATTATTGAGCAGGTAATCCCTGAGAATCAGCCTCTTACCAGAGAAAATATGGCAGATACCATGGAAGAGTTGAAAAACAGAATAGAAGAATTCCTGGAAACTTATCAGTTGCTTGATCCGGAAAAATTACTGAATAAGCGCTATAAGCGTTTTCGAAATTTGTAAAATTGTAGAAAAACATATCAAATTGTGATATACTTACCGTAAATATTTGCTTGAATGTTTTATAGAAAATAATGTTGTCACATTATAGGAGAGAAAAGAGTGGAGAACAGGGAAGTTATTAATGATGTACTGGTACATCTGTTTAACGAGATTATGGAGCTGGAAGAGCAGGCAATCATTACGGAAGAATATAAGGATATCACGAATAATGATATGCATATTATTGAAGCTGTAGGCCTTGGTGGGAACAAAATGTCCGACATTGCGGCCAAACTGAATATCACCGTAGGTTCCCTGACTACTTCCATGAACAGCCTTGTAAAAAAGGGATACGCCACAAGGGAGCGAAGTGAGCAGGATCGCCGTGTGGTATTTATCCATCTCACCCTGAAAGGAAGAAAGGCATATCATCACCATGCGGAATTTCACCGCAAAATGACAGATGCAGTGCTTGATGTACTGGACGAGAAGGAAGCGCTTGTCCTTGCCAAGGCCCTGGACAGTCTGACCCTTTTCTTCAGGCAGTATAAAGCATGATATGGGTAGAACCGGATTATTTTGACTGTGACGAAACTGAATTTCTCTTTTTCCTGAATTCCATGTTTTGATCTGGATAATGATTATGACGCATATAGTTTGACTATAAATCCAAGAGACAAATATCTGACTGCTGTAGCAGTATAGTTTCTATTACGGTTACTGTTCACTCCGTTCACAGTAACACGCTTCGCGATGCACAGAAATCATGCTTTGCATGATTTCGCGCCGCAACTCTCGGGTTTTCTGTGAACTTTGTTCACAAAAAACACCTCGCGGAATGTTACCAGTGAACAGTAACCTATTACGAACTGATGGGATCAGGTAAAGATCCGGAAAGGACATTCTATGAAGAGAAGAGCATTATCATGGTTTATGGCCGCTGCACTTGGTGTTGGAACAATGGCTGGAGGTATTGGAAGCGCAAATATTGTATTGGCAGAAGAACAGAAGGAAGAAACGGAAGCGGCAGATGAGACATCAGAAGAGCCGGCTGATGAGACGGATTCAGACAGTTCTGTAATGAAAATTGGGGCACTGAAGGGTCCTACTGCAATGGGAATGGCACAGCTTCTGGACGATGAGAATTACGAGTTTTCCCTTGCTGCATCTCCAGATGAAATTGTCCCAATGATCGTTCAGGGACAGGTAGATGTAGCAGCTGTTCCATCCAATTTAGCCTCCGTTTTATATCAGAAAACAGATAAAAACGTCAGCGTTCTGGCAGTAAATACTCTTGGTGTTCTTTATCTGGTGGAGAATGGTGATTCCATCCAGTCTGTAGATGATTTAAAGGGAAAAACGATCTATGCCAGTGGTAAAGGTGCGACTCCGGAGTATGCGTTAAACTCTGTTCTGAAGTCTAATGGACTGGATCCGGAGAAGGATGTGACCATTGAGTACAAGTCTGAGCATGCAGAGGTTGTAGCAGCGCTTGCAGAAGACCAGACAGCAGTTGGACTTCTTCCACAGCCTTTTGTAACCACTGCACTTATGAAGAATGAGAACCTTCGTGTGGCCCTTGACCTGAATGAGCTTTGGGAGTCTTCTGCAACAGATGGAAGCAGGCTGGTAACAGGTGTTGTAATTGCCAGAAATGATTATCTGAAAGAGCATGAAGCAGATATTGATGCGTTTATGGATGCATATAAGGACTCTGTAGAATTTGTAAATTCTGATACAGAAGCAGCTGCCCAGATCATTGGAAACCATGATATTATTCCGGCAGAAGTTGCAGCAAAAGCCATTCCGGAATGCAGTATTGTATTCATGGAGGGCGACGAAATGCAGACCATTCTTTCCGGCTATCTGAACACACTAAATGAGCAGAATCCGGAAACAATCGGAGGTCAGTTACCAGATGAGGACTTCTATTATAAACGCTGATAAGGCAAAAAAATATCGGATATTTTATAAAATTGTGGCAGCTGCTGTATGGATTATGGTATGGCAGCTGACCAGTATGTGGCTGAAACAGGAGATCCTTCTGGCATCTCCTGTTTCTGTTATAAAGAGACTTACCGAATTGATTGTAATGGGAGATTTCTGGAAATCTGTGGTGTTCAGTTTCGTAAGGATTATACTGGGATTTTCTCTGGCTTTGATCCTGGGAACGGTTCTGGCGGCGCTTTCTTCTGCTTTTTTTGCTGTGGAAGTGCTGATGGAGCCATTGATCATGGTGATAAAAGCTACGCCAGTTGCTTCTTTTATCATTCTGTGCCTGATTTGGATCCCATCCAGAAACTTATCCGTTTTTATTTCGTTTCTCATGGTTTTTCCAGTGGTATATACAAATATTCTGGAAGGAATCAGGCAGACGGACAAACAGCTTCTGGAGATGGCAGATTCCTTTGGAGCGGGAGTGGGAAAAAAATTACAATTTATCTATCTTTCCCAGGTTATGCCATATGCAGTTACTGCCTGTAAACTGGGACTTGGTCTCTGTTGGAAAGCGGGAATTGCGGCTGAAGTAATCGGCATTCCTGCTGGTTCCATCGGTGAAAAATTATACAAAGCCAAGGTGTATCTGGAGACACCAGACCTGTTTGCATGGACAATTGTCATTATTGCAGTGAGTGTGGGATTTGAGAAGATTTTTATGTTTGCGTTGAGAAGAAGTGTGGGAGAATAACCGTAAAAGGAAGCATTTTCGAGAAAATATCCGGGCGAAAATGCTTCCTTTTTATAGGGAGCTTTAAAACCTGCATATCCTGCAGAAAGCCTTTGCTTTAGTCTACTCCGTTTTTTGCGCAGATATCAGCGAGACAGCATCTGTCGCAATAAGGCCTGGTTCTGGCAGTACAGACTTCCCGTCCGTGGTTTACCAGGCGGTGACAGAAGTCATTTCCCTCTTCCGGCGGAATGATTTTCCACAGTGCCATTTCAACTTTCTTAGGATCCTTGATTCCATCCACAAGGCCAATCCGGTTGGTGAGACGAATGCAGTGTGTATCAGTGACAATAGCTGGTTTACCGAATACATCGCCCATGATCAGATTGGCACTTTTGCGTCCTACACCAGGGAGGGCGAGAAGAGCGTCAAAGTCACATGGAACATTGTCATGGTATTTTTCATGCAGGATTTTCATGCATGCGCTGATGTCTCTGGCTTTACTTTTTCCCAGTCCGCAAGGCTTTACAATCGCTTCAATTTCTTCAGGGGTAGCTGCTGCAAGTGCGGCTACGTCCGGATATCTGGCATACAGATCCTGCACTACAACATTGACTCTGGCATCTGTACACTGTGCTGCCAGCCGTACGCTAACCAACAGTTTCCAGGCTTCATCGTAATCAAGAGTGCAATCTGCCAGGGGGTATTCTTTCTTTAATCGATCTATCACTTCAAGAGCGAGTTCTTCCTTTGTCATTTTGTAAAATCCTTTCATGAATGATGTATTCATTGTAATTGGAAATCCTCGATTTTGCAAGTTTATGCTGCGCTATTTTGTATGAACTTAAGAAAAAGTTACTGGTCACGGAGTGACCAGTAATGGGAAAAAAATCACTGTTGACTCTGCAGACAGTAACAAAAAAAGTAGTACTTCAGAGTGAAAATGTGAATATTGTTATAAAAAAATCCCGCGACAGCTATATATACTGCCACGGGATGGACTTTTTTAGTTTAAATGCCAGATATCTTTATTATACTGCTCAATGGTTCTGTCAGAAGAGAAGAATCCGGCTTCTCCCATATTTACGAGCATTTTCTTTGCCCAGCTGTTGCGGTCTTCATAATCCGCAAATACCTGATCTTTAACTTTAATATAATCTTTGAGATCCAGCAAAGTCATAAACCAGTCTTTATTCAAAAGCTCGTTATAGAAGTTTCTCAGATGTTCCTCTTTACCAAGCTTCAGCATCGGCTCGCTGACAATAAAATCTACATACTTTTTAATATCAGCATCTCCCTCATAAATTGCTCTGGAATTGTAATCCATCTTCTCATAATGCTTGATAATTTCATCACTGGACTCACCAAAGATATAAATATTATCCTTGCCAACCAGATCGCTGATCTCAACATTTGCTCCGTCCATAGTACCAAGAGTAATAGCACCATTCAGCATAAACTTCATGTTTCCGGTACCGCTTGCCTCCTTGGAAGCCAGGGAAATCTGCTCGGAAATATCGCAGGCAGGGATCAGTTTTTCAGCAGCACTTACATTGTAGTTTTCCACCATAACAAGCTTCATATAAGGTGCTACGTCCGGATCATTCTGAATCAGGGTTTCCAGAGTCAGAAGCAGATGAATGATATCTTTTGCAATGTAATAAGCAGGAGCTGCTTTTGCACCAAAGATGAAAGTAATCGGTCTTTCCGGTTTCTTTCCGTCTTTGATTTCCAGATACTTATAAATAATATAAAGAGCATTTAACTGCTGACGTTTATACTCATGAAGTCTCTTGATCTGGATATCAAAAACACTGTTTTCATCAATCTCGATGCCAGTATTTTCCAGAACAAAATCCTTGCAGATCTTCTTTGCATTTGTCTTGATCTCAAGCAGCTGATCCAGAACCTTCTGGTCATCTTTGTAAGCCAGAAGCTTTTTCAGTTCATCGGCATCTTTCTTATAACCCTCTCCAATAAGTGAAGAAATAAACTTGGTCAGTGGCTGGTTGCAATACATTAACCAGCGGCGGAAAGTAATACCATTGGTCTTATTATTGAATTTTTCAGGATAAATTTCATAAAACTGATGCAGCTCGGAGTTCTTCAGAATCTCTGTATGAAGGGCTGCAACACCATTGATTGAGAAGCCATAATGAATGTCCATATGTGCCATATGAACCAGATTATTGCTGTCAATAATAGCAAGATTTTCAGCCGGATATTTGGCTTTTACTTTTTCATCCAGCTTGCGGATGATCGGAACCAGCTGTGGAACAATGTCTTCCAGATAATGGATTGGCCATTTTTCAAGTGCCTCAGCCAGAATTGTATGATTGGTATATGCACATACATGGGAAACGATTTCAGCAGCTTCATCAAAGTCAATTCCACGCTCACCAAGAAGGCGGATGAACTCAGGAATGATCATACTTGGGTGAGTGTCGTTGATCTGAACGACAGCATAATCAGCCAGATCATGAAGGTTGCTTCCCTTGGAAACTGCCTCATCCAGAATCAGCTGAGCGGCATTGCTGACCATGAAATACTGCTGGTAAACACGAAGCTTACGTCCATCTTCATCACTGTCATCCGGATACAGGAACAGTGTCAGATTGTGGAGAATATCCTTTTTGTTAAAGGTAATTCCATCATGAACCATGGACTCATCTGCCAGATCAATGTCAAAAAGGTTAAGGTGGATTGCTTTGTTTTCATAGCCTGCAACGTCAATACTATACATTGTAGATTTCAGGGAAAAACCTCTGAAAGGAACCATATAAGTTACGTCTGTAGCAGTCAGCCAGGAATCAGGAGTGATCCATGGATTCGGTACTTCATGCTGAAGATTGTCTTCAAAAACCTGTTTGAAAAGTCCGAGATGGTAATTCAGACCAATACCTTCTCCAGGAAGTCCAAGTGTTGCAATAGAATCCAGAAAACATGCAGCCAGACGTCCAAGACCACCATTTCCAAGAGATGGTTCTGGCTCAACGGACTCAATTTCTGCAAGAGATTTGCCATTTTTTTTCAGAAATTCTGCAACCTCATCGTAGATTCCAAGATTGATCAGATTGTTGGAAAGAAGTTTACCAATGAGAAATTCGGCAGAAATATAGTAAATTTTTTTCTTACCATCGTGATAGCCTTTTGCAGCTAACTGCTCTTTTGTATAGGTGAGAAGTGCTTCGTATACTTCCTGGTCGGTACATGCTGCGCAGTCTTTGTGGAACATGTTCTGGATCATAGTTTCTAAAGCTTTCATAATTATTTTCTCCTTTCGAGAGCGTGTGAATGATGCTCGTCTGAAATCCACCAGTATGCCTGATGCCGTGGACATCACCTTTGTTCGATGGTGTTATATTAGCATATGCATCTCTTAGAAAAATACAACAAAACTGTTCTGTTATGACATTTTTTTGCGGAATTTGTGAGGGGACAGCTGATTGGCTTCCTGAAATTTTTTTATAAAATAACTGGTATTGTTAAAACCTACATCTAGAGCAATGTCCGTCACAGATGCATCTGTATGCAAAAGCAGGGACTTTGCCTTTTCAAGTCTGTAGTCATTCAGGTAGGCTGCTGCTGTTTTTCCGGTATACTGTTTGAACAGCTTCATAAAATAGAATTCACTGTAATTGGAAAGACCGGACAGTTCCTTTACAGACAGAGGCTCACGGTAATGGGCACTGATATAGTCCAGGACCTTTTTTACAGATAAAAGATTCCTGTTCTGTTCGGCATCTGTAGTAATGATGTAATTTCCTGCCAGCATTTCATAAAAAAGCCCATAGAAAAGTCCTTTCAGCTTCATATAATAGAAGGGCGGTTTTTCCTTGTGGCATTTATGGATCTCGCGGAAAAGATGGAAAATATTATTATAATTTTCATTGGCAGGAGTGATCAGATGGGTGAATTCTGCCCGGTTCTCCATAAGCAGGGAGATTACTTTTTCCTGACAGAGATCCCCTGCAGGACCCGCCAGAAAGCTAAGGTCAAACACCACGCTTCTGTAATATAAAATATGTCTGGAATCTGACTTGATTCCATGCAGAACACCGCTGTTGACAATGAGAAGATCTCCCTCTTTCAGACGCAGTGTTTCCCGGTTAAGCCTTGCAAGCCCGTTTCCCTTGTCAATACAGATGATCTCCATTTCTTTATGCCAGTGGTTGTATAAGGAGCGGAAAATCTCACAATTATCTGTATAAGTTTCTACTGGCAGCTCAAAAGAACCATGGGTTTCAAGCTCCTTCATGGTTTCGTCTACGTTTGGTGAAATATCAGGTATTTTATCTGCCATGGCATCCTCCCTGAAAATGAGTATTATCCACAAGCTTCACGAAGCATGCAGAATTGTGTTATCTATGAACTTTGTTCACAAAAACGCCTCGCGGAACGTTACCAGTGAACCGTAACGAAATGTAAACAATAGCGAAATTTGTTTGCTTATAATTAATATATGTTATCATTGTCTTGTATTATACGTTATGCGTCAAACCTTCGCAAGTCTGTAGAAATTTTCGAAAATCTGACGCTTTTATTGGAAAAGAAAACCAGGTGGTTTATAATAAGGATTAAAAGAGCTGCTGTTCAGTATCTGCACATTGACAAAAGCGGTTACTTAATATTCGCTCTGGATGTGCAAAAGATACAGCGGAAAGGAAGGCATTTTGAAGATAGATTTTAAACATGCAAGAGGCGTTTTCGAGGATTATTTAAATGGATATGACAGAGAAGATGAAAAGATAAAATTAAAAATCATTCACACATATGGGGTGGTAAAAAGTGCTCGTGAAATTGGTCACAGAATGCATTTGAATGAGGAAGACCAACAGCTTGCGGAGCTTATTGCCCTGCTTCACGATATTGGAAGATTCCAACAGCTTCGTCTTTATAACAGCTTTTCACCGGACACTATGGATCACGCTGCATTCGGTGTACAACTGTTATTTGAGGGAGAAAATCCGATGATCAGCAGATTCATAGAAGACCGAAGCTATGATGAGCTCATTCGCGTGGCAATTGCCAGACACAGTGATTTCAGGCTGGAAGGAATTCAGGACGAAAGAACTCTTTTCCACGCAAAAATGATCCGCGATGCAGACAAGCTGGACAATTGCAGAGTGAAGCTGGTGGATTCTGTGGAGGCTATGATCGGTGTCCCTCAGGAGCATGCCGGAGAGGGCAAAATATCTCCAAAGGTATGGGAATCCTGCCTGAGAAAAGAGGCAGTTTCATCTCCTGACCGGATTACGTCCGTAGATTACTGGGTGTCCTATGCAGCGCAGTATTATGACCTGAATTTTAAGGAAACATGGCAGATCATGAAAGAAAAGAATTATATTTCCAGGATTATAAAGCGGTTGGAATATAAGGATAAAGACACCAGAGAAAAGATGGAAATACTGGAGCAGCAGATGAACGCTTACATGGAGAAAATCCTATGCTGAGCTCTCAGATTTCTTACCAGATCATCCGCAGCAGCCGCAAAACCATGAGCCTGGAAATTAAGGCTGATGGCAGTGTTGTTGTACGCGCGCCTCTCCGTCTTTCCGAAGCAAAAATTCAGAAATTTGTGGAAGAAAAACAAGAATGGATCCTGAAAAATCTGGAAAAAATCCAGAAAAGAGATGCACAGAAGGAGAACGTACAAAAGCTGTCTGCCCTGGAAAGACAGCATCTGCAGAATAAAGCCTGCGTGGTAATTCCAAGGCGAGTGGCATATTATGCAGAAAAGTTAGGGGTAAGCTATGGGAAAATTACCCTGCGTCAACAGAAAACAAGATGGGGAAGCTGTGCCGCAAATGGAAAACTGAATTTTAACTGGCTGTTAATTCTGGCACCTCCTGAGGTGCTGGATTATGTGGTGGTCCATGAGCTTTGCCACCGTAGGGAAATGAATCATTCCCAGGCATTCTGGAAAGAAGTTGAGAAGATCCTTCCAGATTACCGGGAAAGACAAAAGTGGCTAAAAGACAACGGCTGGAGATTAATGGAGGAGGGTTTTTAATGAGAAAAAAAGGAAAAAAATGGTTCGGTTTGCTTATTGCAATCGTATTTTTATGTGCATTCTGTGTACCGGTAGCGGCTGCGTCCAAGCTTCCCAGATTACAGGTAAAAGGCACACAGCTTGTAAACAGCAGTGGGAAAAAAGTACAGCTTAGAGGTATCAGCACCCATGGTCTGTCCTGGTATCCAGAGTATGTAAATCAAAGTGCATTTACTTTTATGAAGAAAAACTGGAAGGTAAATGCAGTGCGTCTTGCCATGTATACTGCTGAATATAACGGCTATTGTACCGGGGATGCATCCAATCGGCGTAAGCTGGAAGCGTGTATTGATAACGGTGTAAAATATGCCACAAATGCAGGTATGTATGTGATTATTGACTGGCATATTTTAAGTGATGGAAACCCTCAGCAAAATCAGAAAGAAGCTTTGAAGTTTTTCAAAAAAATGGCAAAAAAATACAAAAATAATACCAATGTGATCTACGAAATCTGTAATGAGCCAAATGGAGGAACATCCTGGAGTACAATAAAAAAATACGCTGAAAAGATTATAAAAGGTATCCGCACCTATGACAAAAAAGCTGTGATTCTGGTAGGAACGCCCAACTGGTCACAGGATGTAGATCAGGCTGCGCTTTCCCCGGTTAGTAAGAAATACAGGAAAAACGTAATGTACACCCTGCACTTTTACGCAGCAACACATAAGGAATGGCTGAGAGATAAAGCACAGGCTGCCCTTGATAAAGGACTGCCGTTATTTGTATCCGAGTTTAGTATCTGTGATGCTTCTGGAAATGGTGGACTTGATAAAGCTGAAGCAAAAAAGTGGCTGACTTTCCTGGATAAAAACAATATCAGCTATATGGCATGGAGCCTGTCAAATAAGGCAGAAAGCTCTGCATTTATAAAATCCGGCTGCAGTAATACAGGAAAATGGTCCTCAAAGAATCTGACAGCAGCAGGAAAATGGATTACAAACTGGTATAAAAAGAAATAAAAAGAACACATTGGAAAGTGTTTTTTTCTATAGTTTTGAGAATTTTGAGCAGTTGCAAATCAAAATATAAATGACGGAAATGGAGTTAATTAAGTGGAAATAATCGCAGATCTTCACATTCATTCCAGATATTCCATGGCAACAAGCAAGCTTGGAACCCCGGAATATCTGGATCTGTGGGCAAGAAAAAAAGGAATTTCTTTAGTGGGAACCGGTGATTTTACCCATCCTGCCTGGCGGGAGGAACTGAAAGAAAAGCTGGTTCCGGCAGAAAGTGGACTGTATCGGTTAAGAGATGAATATGTGCTGGAAGAGGCGAAAATGCTTCCTGGGGGAGCTCCCCGTTTCGTAATTACAGGGGAGATCAGTTCTATCTATAAGAAGAATGGAAAGTGCCGCAAGGTGCATAATGTACTTCTTTTATCCGGCTTTGAAGAAGCAGATAAAATAGCTGGGAGACTGGAAAAGATTGGAAATATTCACTCAGATGGAAGGCCAATACTGGGACTTGATTGTCACGATCTTCTGGAAATTTTACTGGAAAACTGTGCCGATGGAATGTTGGTTCCAGCACATATCTGGACTCCCCACTTCGGACTTTTTGGTGCCGCCTCAGGGTTTGATACCATGGAAGAATGTTTTGAAGATCTTACTTCATATGTTCATGCTGTGGAGACGGGATTATCTTCAGATCCACCTATGAACTGGCGTTTATCTGCACTTGATGGACTTCAGCTGATCTCAAACTCAGATGCACATTCTCCATCAAAGCTTGGAAGAGAGGCTAACTTACTGGACATTGAATTGTCCTATCAGGGACTTTATGGTGCTGTACAATATGGAAAAGGTCTTCTTGGAACACTGGAATTTTTCCCGGAAGAGGGCAAATATCACTATGACGGACACAGAAAATGTCACATCTGTCTGAGCCCGGAAGAAGCAGAAAAGTATCATGGAATATGTCCTGTATGCGGGAAAAAACTGACTATGGGAGTGAATCACAGAATTATGGATCTGGCTGATAGAGAAAATGGGTTTGTGAGAAAAAATGCCAGACCTTTTGAGAGCATTGTACCTCTTCCTGAGGTGATTTCTGCCTGTGTTGGAAAGGCTGTAACCACCAAAACAGTCACTGGTGAATATGAAAAGATGCTTCAGAAACTGGGAAATGAATTTGATATTTTAAGGGAAATTCCCATTGCGGATATTGAGAAAGAAAGTAGTCACATGATTGCTTCAGGCATTCGGAAACTTAGAAACAGAGAAGTAATCTGTAAACCTGGATTTGACGGCGAGTATGGGAAAATCTGTCTGTTTTGAGGAAAAGGCTGTTTTTTGAAAAAATATAGATGAATGTGGTATAAGGAACGGTGAAATGATAGAAAATAAGAGAATTAAAATTGGAATTATTTCAGATACACATGGTCTTTTACGGACAGAAGTTCTGGACATATTACAGTCCTGTGACTGCATTTTTCATGCTGGAGATGTGGACAGACCGGAGCTTCTGGATACTATAAGATCATTGGGCGCTTTATATGTAGTGCGAGGAAACAATGATGGATACTGGGCACAGAATCTGCGAAGAAGCTTGAACTTTACAGTGGGAAATGTGAAATTCTTTATGGTTCATGACAGGAAAGATGTTGCCTGGGAGTTAGGGGATACCCAGGTGGTGATTTTTGGACACAGTCATCAGTATTTTGCAAAAGAAATTGACGGAAGGCTGTGGCTGAACCCTGGAAGCTGCGGCAGAAGCCGCTTTGGTGGAGACGTGACCATGGCAGTTATGACCGTGGAAAACGGCAGCTGGCAGGTGGAAAAAATCGTGCTCTGAACAGTCGCAATGTGGAAAAAAGGAATATCCAGAACACAGTTTTACAATTATGTTGTAGAAAAATTGGGAAAAACAGGGGAGAGAATTGTCGAAAGATGACATTGCAATTTTAACAAGATAATGTATAATAGGGCAGAAGAAAAAGCCATGAAAGAAATGAGGATTTGCAGTGGAGAAAAAAGAAATCGATGTGAAATTCATTGTAGGAATTGTCATTCTTCTGGTGATCTTTGGCGTAGTAGGCGGCTCGTTCTGGAATCTGGTTGCCAGACAGGCACAGAAAGACAAACAGGAGGAAGCCCGTCTGGAAAATGAAGCCATAAGAGCTATTTATGTGGAAGCCGGAGATATACTGAAGGAAATGGTATTCGTAGATATGGATAAAAAAACTGTTTTCAAGGCAGCGATTCCCAAGGAAGGAATTTATAACAAAAATGATAAATTAATTGCCGGGGATACCTTGGAAAATGGAGATATGGTGAAAATCTACGGTGACAGAAATATGACAAGATCCATCCCTGCACAGTATCCAGGGATTACAAAGATGAAGCGAAATGGCAGGGCTTCTCTTGAGGAGCTTCAGCCTTATCTGGAAATTGCAAATGAACTTCTTTGTGGAGACAGCGAGGAGGAAGACAAAAAGTGAAGTATCTGAGGCAATTTTGTATTATTTTGCTGGTTTCAGCGTTGGGTGAGGGATTACATATCCTTTTGCCTCTTCCGGTACCGGCCAGTGTATATGGTCTTGTGCTGATGCTTGGAGCACTTGCAAGCGGAATTCTGAAACTTGAGCAGGTAGAGGAAGCAGCAGATTTTCTGGTTGAAATTATGCCGGTTATGTTCGTTCCTGCAGGTGTGGGACTTTTGGAAGCGTGGGGTGATCTGCAGCCAATCTGGCTTCCTGTTGTGCTCATAACAATTCTGACAACCGTCATTGTAATGGTAGTTACTGGACGCAGTACTCAGTTTGTGATCAGAAAGGACAGGGGGAAAGATAAGAAATGATAAATTTTATAGAAAATTCCCTGTTTTTCGGGGCGGCATTAAGTCTGGCTGGATATGAGGTCGGTCTTTTGCTGAAGAAAAAGTTTAAAATGGCGCTGTTTAATCCTCTTTTGATTGCAATTCTATGTGTAATGGGAATGCTTCAGCTTATGCAGGTGGATTATAAGACCTACAATGCAGGCGGTCAGTATATCAGTTATCTGCTTACTCCTGCTACAGTATGTCTTGCGGTACCGCTTTACAGACAGCTTACTCTGCTTCGTAAGAATCTGAAAGCTGTCGTTATAGGAATTGTTTCCGGTGTACTTGCAAGTATGGTTAGTGTCTTGATTTTTGCAAAGCTGTTTGGACTTTCCCATTCGGAGTATGTTACTCTGCTTCCGAAATCCATTACTACAGCCATTGGAATGGGTGTATCGGAAGAACTTGGCGGACTTGTTACGATCACGGTTGCAGTTATTATTATCACTGGTGTGCTGGGAAATGTGATTGCGGAGGCAGTCCTTAAAGTGGCAAAAATTGAGGAGCCTATCGCGAAAGGTCTGGCACTTGGAACTTCAGCCCATGCCATAGGTACATCTAAGGCAATGGAACTTGGTCCTGTAGAAGGTGCTATGAGCAGCCTGGCAATTGCCGTTGCCGGACTTCTTACTGTTATTGCCGCTTCTGTGTTCGCTGGATTTATGTAAAAACATGTTTGTGGATTAACTACTATGAAAGTATAGCGAATAAATAAGCCTGTAGACATGTTCATTTAGATTTTGTAAAAAGGAAAACGTCTGATTCTGTTTAAAACAGGTTCAGACGTTTTTTTATTACTCAAAAAGCGAACAGATATTCGAAAATGATGGATTCATACCGTTTTATAGGACTGATATTGTGGTAGACTAGTCTCATGAAGAAAATATGTTCGGAAAATACGTTCGGTATTTGATGGCGGATGATATTGGAGTTTGGGAAACGGAGGAGATATTATGTGGAAATCAGGCAGAAATATTAACAGCAGAAGAGCTGCCCTTGCAGAGGGATATATGGAGGATACACAGGAGAGCCGCGGCAGGAAATTTTCCGGGAGCACAGCCATGATACTGGGACTTTTTATTACATTGGAGCTCATGATCGGGGGAGCTATGATCTTTAATTATGATTTTCATGGTGCAGATCTTATTGCTCTGCTCTTTGCTTTTATGGTATTATATTCTGGAGTCGTAGCAGTATTGACAGATAAATAGGAGTAAGGATATGCCAAAATCTTTCCAGCAGAAACTGAAAATTTTATATCTTATGCGAGTCTTTTCTGAGAAAACAGATGAGGCACATCCCATGAGTGTGAAAGATCTGATTTCCTATCTGGAGAGTCTGGGAATTCATGCAGAGCGGAAGACGATATATGACGATATAGAGACTTTGCGTGTGTTCGGAATGGATATTATGAATCGAAGAGAGAGACCGTCAGGTTTTTATCTTGCAAGCCGTGAGTTTGAGACTGCAGAGCTGAAGCTTCTTGTAGATGCTGTTCAGTTTTCCAGATTTCTTACTGTTGGGAAATCGCGGCAGTTGATCCAGAAACTGGAGCACCTTACCAGTATTTATCAGGCCAAAGACCTACAGCGGCAGGCAATCGTACTGGATCAGGTGAAGAATACAAACGAGAGCATTTATTATAATGTAGATGAGATACACAGAGCAATTTCACAGAACAGACAGATCAGCTTCCAGTATACAGAATGGACAGTGTCCAAGGAGAAACATTTGAAGAAAGGTGGAGCTCGCTATCAGATCAGTCCATGGCAGATGATATGGCAGGATGGTAATTATTATCTGATAGGAGTCGATGAGAAGAGTGGCATTGTGAAGCATTACCGCGTAGACAAAATGTTGAAGATCTTTACAGAGAATGAAGCAAGAAATGGTGCCGAACTCTTCCGGAAATTTGACAGTGCCAGATTTGCTGCCGGTACTTTTGGAATGTTTGGAGGCCGTGAAGAGAAAGTTAATCTGGAATTTGAGAACCATCTTGTGGGTGTAATGATTGATCGATTTGGGCAGGATATTATGATCATGTCCAAGGACAATGAGCACTCCGTCACCAGGGTACAGGTGAATGTAAGTACACAGTTTTATGGCTGGCTTGCTGCCCTTGGAAATAGCGTGAGAGTGATTTCACCGGAGAATGTGCGAAAAGAATACCGGGATTTTTTAAGAAAAGCCCTGGAGAATTATGAAGGATAAAAGCATGACGGTTAAATCCAGACTTTTGGAGTTATTAGAACAGCATAAAGGTGAAACTTTATCTGGCGAGGATATTGGCAGGGAGCTTTCCTGTACACGAGCCGCAGTTTGGAAAGCTGTGAACAGTCTGCGCCAGGAAGGATACCCCATTGAGGCCGGACCGAATAAGGGATATATGCTTGCAAGAGAGAGTAATCTGATTTCAGCAGAGGGAATCAGACTTTTTCTGGAGGATCCACAGGTTGAGATAAAAATATTTGATGCAATCAGCTCTACCAATCTGGAGGCCAGGCAGCTGGCTGTGAGCGGAATGGCTGGACACGGCTCTTTTGTTGTTGCCATGGAGCAGACAGCAGGAAGAGGACGAAGAGGCAGGGAGTTTTATTCTCCTAAAGGCAATGGGATTTATCTCAGTGTTATTCTGGAACCGAAGGGGACACTGGAGGGCAGTCTTCTGATCACTACTGCAGCAGCTACTGCAGTGTATAAGGCTGTGAAAGAAGTATGCGGTGTAAAACTTGGAATTAAATGGGTAAATGACCTGTACAAGGATAACCGTAAGGTTTGTGGTATTCTTACAGAGGCGGTCACAGATTTTGAAAGTGGAAATATAGAATTTGCAATTGTAGGAATTGGGCTGAACTTGTACGTTGAGCAGGAACAATTCCCCAAAGAGCTTCAGGAAATTGCCGGAGGAATCTACGAAGATGAACAATCCTCCAGAACTGCGGACAGGAACCGCCTTGCAGCGCAGATTGTGAACTATCTTCTGGAAGAAACCCGGGAATTGAAATTGTCAGAAGAATACGTGGAACATAATATTGTTCCGGGAAATGAAATTACAATTACAGATAATAAAAGCAGCAGAAGTGCCAGAGCATTAGCGATTTGTCCAGATGGGAAATTGCTGGTTCAGGAGACTGATGGCACTCAGAGTAAGCTGGCTTTTGGAGAAATCTCAATAAAAATACCGCCGATAAAATAAATTTATCAGCGGTAAAGTTATTAGAAATATTATGTGGCAGATACCTGACTTTTATTGGAATAGTTACTCTATTTTGCAGAATTATTGTCTGGCTCAGCAGTAATGAATGGTTGAACTGAAGTAGTATCCGAAATTTTGATATCGGTATTCTTTATTACATTATCCGCATTCTGATCTGGCTGTGTTGTTGAAGACACTGTTGAGGCAGGTGCTGATTTTGTATTCATTTGTGGAGCGCTGTTATCAACAGGCTGTTGATAAGGACGATATGGCTGCCAATAATGTTCTGACACATCTTTTTTACAATCAGCTTTTTCGTCAGGAGAGATGCTTTTGATTTTTCCTGTAAGAAGCTGATAACCGGCAACGATGATCAGAATTCCAATGATAACAGAAGGAATCTGGTACATGATATCCTGTATAATAATGGCCAGAGAATTTGGTAAAATCCAGAAGAGCAGATCACGGAAACCATTCCAGAAAACAGCAACTCCGAAAACAATCAGGAGAATTGCCGCAATTTTAATATGTTTTTGCGAGAGCCTGATATTATTCTGAAATATACGGTCAAGATGCAGAATATAGTTATCCTCTATCGCGTAAAATTCTTCTTCCGGCAGTTCTTTCAAGTTATGAACATGGAAGAAACTGTAGAACCATAATACAGGAAGAAAGATAACCAGAGAGGAGATATTAAGCCCTCCGGCAATTGCGATAATAGCCCAGAATAGAGTCATAATGCTGATTCCCTGCTTAAAGAATCCCATATACATTTCTCCCGCACCAGGAATCAGGGAAGAGATAAAAAGCAGGAATCCCTTTTTTTGTTTTTGCATGTTAGTTACCTCCGTTTGTTATTGTATTTGAAATAGAATTAATGTAGTTGACAACTTTCTGGGGAGCATCAGAGATTCCATCTGTAATTCCATTTGAAAAATTACGTAATGAAGTTCTAATTTCCCGGCGCGTTTCAGATGATTTGGCTGTGGACTGCGGAAGCTGAGGCGAGACGAAGTCCATTTGCCCAAGGCTGAACAACATAACCAGTGCAAGTACGACTCCGACTACAGTGCGGAGCCCCTCATAGAAAAACCGCATTTTATAGGTAGCATCCGCTGCTGTTTTCTGTATCTGAATATCAGGAGCTGTAACACGTTCCATAATTGTTTCTTTCAGATAGGCGGGAGCTGAGGATGCATGATCTGTATATTCGTCCGCAAGCTGGTTAAGACAGTAGTCGCAGTGCTTCATATGTTCCAGAAATGCAATGATTTCATCAGTGTTCATCTCTTCATTTTGAAAATTATTCAGGTCATTACTATTGATATGCATTTAATCGCTCCTTTCTGCCAACATTTTTTTCAACATGTTTTTTGCACGATATAGCTG
>NZ_JBCOME010000043.1:27435-37485 GCF_040924365.1 Ruminococcus sp. 1001136sp1_2201st1_G3_2201SCRN_220225
CTGCAGATACTGTTCCTCTGGGGAAGAATGATTCTCCAGATCAGGAAGCTGTGAGAAATAAATATCTTCCGTTGGAATTGAACGGCGTCCGGCAGCTTTTAGGAAATCAAGGCATTTGCGTACTGCAATTTTGCTAAGCCAGGCTTTTTCATAAAGCCCATCGAAGTGGGCGAGACTTTTGTAGGCAGACAGGAATACCTCCTGAGTGAGGTCTTCTGCATCGAAAGGATTACCTACTGATTTCAGACATATGGAATATATCAGATTCTGGTATTGGTCAATCAGATATTCCAGATATTCTTCCTGTGAAATGTTATCAGCCTCCTTCCTGTCCGTTCTCTAATTATAACGCGACTGCCTGATAAAGTTCTTCAAAAATAAATAAAAATTTTGTAATTATTCAGCTGGTACTATTTTGCAAGGTGTTTTTACTATGAAAGTCCCGGATGGAAACCATGAATGAGCCATGCTTGCATGAGAGAATTCATAGATGTCGGATGGGTTAGAGCGTGTTTGAAAAGGCTTTATGCAAGGTGTGCGTCACACTTTGTGGGAGATTGCGGCATATTTTGAACACGTCCTGAAATGACTAAATACAAAGAAAAAATAAAAATTGCGGGAAGAGCATAAATAGACTATAATCAGTTTCGTGAATAAAAGATAGAAATAAATCCTGCTGTTTATATGAAAGAAGGAGCATTTATGTACGAGACAAAAAAGTTATATTATGAAGATGTATATAAAAAAGAATTTACCGCTAAGGTGTTGGAGTGTCGTGAGAGCAAGAAAGGCTATGAAATAATTTTAAACCAGACAGCTTTTTATCCTGAAGGAGGCGGACAGCCCAGTGATACCGGTATATTAGGCGGAATAAATGTTAAGGAAGTTCATGAGAAGGATGGAGAGTTAATTCATTATACAGATGGGCCTTTGGAAGTCGGTATGGATGTAATAGGAAAAATTAACTGGGGCAGAAGATTTGATCTTATGCAGCAGCATTCCGGAGAGCATATTGTAAGTGGGCTGGTACATGAAGCATTTGGATATGACAATGTGGGATTCCACATGGGAAGCGATGTGATCACCATCGATTTCAGCGGAATGCTGGATGAAGAACAAATGGCCGAAATCGAAGCGAAAGCGAATCAGATTATCTGGGAAAATCAGGAAGTTGAGATTTTTTATCCTACAGAGCAGGAACTTAAAAATCTGGATTACAGAAGTAAGAAAGAGCTTTCCGGATGGGTTCGTATTGTGCGCTTCCCAGGAGCAGATACCTGCGCGTGCTGTGGAACTCATGTGACGCGTACTGGAGAAATTGGAATGTTGAAGTTGCTTTCTGTGGTGAAATTCCGTGAGGGGGTTCGTATGGAAATGCTGTCAGGTAAGCGAGTGCTTGATTATCTGAACATGGTAAATGAACAGAATCGTCAGATTTCCGTGAAGTTGTCTGCGAAAATGGACAAAACAGCGTCAGCGGTAGCAAGGCTTCAGGATGAAAATTTTGCTCTGAAGGGAAGAGTACATGCGTTAGAAGAAGAATTTATCGTTGGCGAAGCTGCTAAATGGAAAGAAAAAGAGAATGTGGTTTTATTCCAGGAAGGAATGGAAGCAGGAAGCGTTCAGAAGCTTACAGATGCAATTTTACAGGTTTGTAAGGGGCGTTGTGCAGTATTCTCCAGGAATGCAGATGGAAGCTATAAGTATGCTATGGGAGAAAAAGACGGAGACTTACGTCAGTTTACAAAAGAGATGAATGCAGTATTGAATGGCAGGGGAGGCGGTAAGCCTTTCTTTGTACAGGGGTCTGTGCAGGCTTCCGAGAAAGAAATTCGAGCCTTTTTCGAAAATAAATAGCAGTTGTTCAGTTCCTTCGCAAAAGCACCTTGCGGAATAGCACCCGCTGAATAGTTGCAATAAAGAATAAAAGAGGATTGAAAAAATCCGTATTAGAGCGTGTTTGAAAAAGCATTCCCACAATCTGTACGCCCCACTTTGCGGTATATTTTGCTCGAATTCGGTTGTCGTAGCTCGCTACGACGCCCTCCTCCGGACAAAATCTCCCACAAATTGTGACGAACATCTTGCAGAAGTCCTTTTTTCAAACACGCTCTGCGGAAGAAAGGAAAAGCTGAATTATTTTTCAAGATAATCAGTGTTATATGAAGAAATGTTTGGAGAGTGTCATGCGCACCTGATCATGGATGGACTGAATTATAAAGATGCAATTTCTATTCATAAGGATCATGTAAACGATGAAGTGATACGGAAACATTTGAAAGCTTATGAAGAGCTGGGGATTGTATTTGTAAGAGATGGTGGAGATGCATTAGGAGTATCGGAAAGAGCCAGGAAACTGGCACCAGAATATGGAATTGATTATCGTACTCCTGTTTTTGCCATCCATAAAAATGGACACTATGGCTCTATCGTGGGAAAAGGTTTTGACACTATGAAAGAATACCATGTCCTTTTGAAAGAAGCGAAAAACAAAGGGGCAGATTTTATTAAAATTATGACCACAGGACTTCTGGATTTTAATAACCATGGACAGATTACTGGAACGCCTTTAGACAGGAAGGAAGTCTGCGAGATGGTACATATTGCCCATGAAGAAGGGTTGGCGGTGATGAGCCATACCAATGGAATTTATGGCGTACAGGCAGCTGTGGAAGCTGGTGTGGATTCAGTAGAACATGGAAATTATATTGATCCGGAAACAATCATAGAATTAGCTGACAGTGATAGTGTATGGGTTCCTACTCTTGTGACAATTCGAAATCTTCGTGGATGTGGAAGATATAAGGAATCAGTGCTTGATCCTATTATAGAACTGGCCGCAAAGAACCTTCGTCTGGCATACAAGTACCGAGCAAAGGTGGCTCTTGGAAGTGATGCAGGAGCTTATATGGTCTTACATGGGAAGGGCTTAATGGATGAATACCAGGCATTTATGGACATTCTGGGAGAATCCGGGGATGTGAGAGCCTGGCTGGCAGATGGAGAGAAAAGGATTCAGGACACCTTCAGGCGTCCTGAATCTTGATAGATGTATAAATGTTGGAATTTTTGGATTTTGTAGGATCAAAGGTAATGCAGATACCTGCGCCGGATTCCATATTACTGGTGGAGGTATCCTTTGCCCCTTCTGTAAAGCAGGTTATGGTTGCGCCATCGCCAGTTTGAAGTGTGACGGTATTTGCTGTATGGCCTATAATTGTACCGCTGACTGAGCTGGTAATTTCACGGCTTCCAAGAGAATCCGGATCATCACCGGTGACTGCTGTAACAGTAACACCATCCAGTGAATTTCCCTGAAATTGTCCAGTGCAAGTTATGGTTACATAGGAGCCTGGTGCTGTTCCACCTTTAAAGTAAGAAGGAATCTGAGACAAGTCTACATTTATTGTGCTGTCAGAGCCAGAGGGAAGAACTGTGAGTGTATTCAGGGAAATATTCTGAATTTCTGCATGAATCTGCTGTTCTTTTGCTGAGGCATCGGCAGAAACCTGTGCAGGATCTGGTGTTGGTGTTGGATCTGGAAGTGTAAGCGGATCAATATCTGAAATGCTTAGTACTTTCAGATGACTGGCATTAAGAGAAGAACTTTGGGTATTCTGACTGGAAGCAAACTTGCCTTTAAAATGAATGTATACCCATACACCGGTGCGGATGCCATTCTGATAATATTGTTCAGTTCCAGTGATTGGATAGGTGGCTGTTTTGCCTTTTTTATTTTTTATGGTAATGGTATTTGGAGTCAGACTCTGTACTTCCCCATAGGCCTTTCGTACTTCCAGCTGATTCTTTTTGTGAAAGTCGTCTACTACTTTCAATGCTTTTACAGTGCTGGTATCCTTGTTAGAGAGCTGCCCCTCATAAATGACACTGATTTCATCTCCAGTGATCATGCCATCTTCGCATTCCAAAGTTGCTTCAGAAAGATCAAAAACGTAAGTTTGTTCCTGGCTTTCCATAGTCAGGGTGGCACCGGTGAAATCCTTAAGGGTTCCTTTGATTTCATCCATATAAACACGCTGTTTGGGTGTTTCTGAAGTGTTCTGTAAGGTGGTTTCACTCTGATCAGAAATAGAAGTATAGCTGGTGATCATATCACCGGCAGTACATCCTGACAGAGAGAACAGTACCAAAGAGCCAAGTAATAGTTTTGTGAAATTTTTCATTGTTGCTTTGTATCCTCCGAATCCGGAAATGGTACAGGAAGAAAATCGAAAACCTCTCGGCAGGCATTCCATTCCTCCGAGTTATCCGGCATACGATAGCCAAGTCCTGTACATTCTGTAGTAGCATTTGTATTCATGTAATTATTATAAAAAACATTGTAAGGATTCTGTAGTGGCGGCTGTTTTTGGCAAGATGATTTGTTTGTGGATTTTATACTCATAGAAACACTCCTTTTTGTCAAATATTTTTCCTATATAAGGGAAGATATTCTTAGAATATGCGAAAAAGAGGAGAGTATGCACAAACATTTGTCAGTGAACAGTAACGATTAATTTATTTATGTGAATATTATAACAAATACATATTGAAATTTCTATATTTTGTGCTATAATCATTTTAAATAAATAATAGCGAAGTAGGAATTTATGCGTCAAGTGTTCATTGGCTGGGGAGTCGCCGTGAAACGAAAAGCAGCAGGACTGTTTACGATATATTTTCCGCACCCGTTGCTACATGTGAGAACATCTCATAATGTGGAGGGATTATTATTTATGGTAACTACTCTGTTATTTTAATCATTATGGAGGTGTTTTTTTTATGCGTAAAAACAAACAGACATGGAGTGTTAAGACTCTTGTATTCCTTGCACTGCTGGTAGCAATCCAGCTTGTGCTGTCACGCGTTCTGGTAATTGATCTTGGTGTATATCGAATTACATTGGGAACTGTCGCCACTGTATTGGCAGGTCTTTGGATGGGACCTGTAGCTGGTGGTGTAGAAGGTGCTGTTGCCGATATCATTGGATGTTTTATGAAAGGCTATGGAGTTAATCCACTGATTACTTTATCAGCAGTTGCCTGGGGTGTGATCCCCGGACTGGCTGGAAAACTAATGGCTGAAAAGAACAGAAAAGTAAAGACTGTTGTTATGTGTGTCGCAATTGCAGTCTCTGGCGTAGTGGGAACACTTGGACTGACCACTGCAGGATTGGTAATGATCGGAGCAAACTTCTATGCAATTATGCCAGGACGTCTTGTACAGTTTGCAATCATGACTCCAATCTACTGCGTACTTACCAGTCTTCTTTATTTCAGCCCGCTTACAGGCATGGTTGTAGGAAACATAAGACCTGCTAAGCTGGAGAAGAAGACCGTATAAATGGCAGCAGTCCAGGAGCTGAATTATATACAAAACCCCAAATTAAATAATATGGCATAAGATGGATTATGAAGCAATGTACTTACTGGAAAGTTGATTGTTTGAGAAATCAACTTGTTGAATAAGTCAAAAAATACGATTCCCAAATAAAAGGCTGTGATCAGGATAAACACTGATCGCAGCCTTTTTTAAACATGCTCTGAAAAGTTTTCAGTTTGTATGTGTCTGAACCCGGAACCAATAGGTGTAGAGATAATGAAGTCCAAGTGATTCATAAAGATTACGTGCTGGAGTGTTTCCCTCTACTACCTGAAGATAGGCCTTAGTTGCGCCTTTCTTTTTTCCTTCTTTTAGAAGTGCAGTACAAATCTGACGAGCATAACCCTTGTGTCTGAAATCTTCGCGAACATGGATAGCGTACAATCCAATATAATTTCGATCCAGAATGCCAAGCCCGGTTGCAATAATTTTTCCGTTACTCCAGATGGAGGCGCATACGGTGTCTTTTACGATGGCATGATACATGGATGGAACTACAGCACGGTGAACAGGATTAATGGTGCCTTTCAGATCAAAAAGACTTTCAATCCAAATATCTGGAATATCGTCAGTAAGAGTTACCTGATCGCAAGGCGCAGAAAGATCTGCTCCATCCAGTGAGGCTGCCATAACATTTGTTGTATGCTGGATTTCGTAGTTGCGGTTTTCCAGAAGATAATCAAAATCCGGAGAAACCAGAGGACTGATCTTAAAAATTGCAGGGCTGCCCAGTCGGGCATACTCTGCTTCGCAGAAAGAAACCTTTTCCCTCCAGGAAAGGGTAGAAGTTCCGAACTGCTCCACACTGTTTGTTCTATGTGTATAAAAATAGGAAAAACGGAGAATCCATCCATCATAAAGCTCCATTTTATGGGAGGGCCATGCATTTAGTGACATATCTTCAATTTCTTTAATGATTTTATCCATAAAAAAACCTTCTTTTATAAGTTTAGGGTCATTATACATAATTGTATCCAGCAATGCAACTGAAAATAGTCTGTTATAAGACAGATTGCTTTTTACACATCTTGCAGAAAGCCTTTTTCAAACACGCTCTAGTACATCGTTTCGTAAATAACTATACCAATCGCGTAGGATGTGAATTCGAGTGTGCAGGTATAAAAACGCAGGCGTAGCGGGCTACGCCGAGGCTTTTATACCTGTGCAATCGGATTCACAGACAAGTGAGTGGTATAGTTATTTCGAAAACGATGTACTAGTACGGTGAATAGCCGCAAATTAATTTATACAATCTGTCTGCCAGAAATTTTTGTCCCTGCTCAGTAAGGTGAATCCCATCTGTAGTAATTTCTGAATATCCATAACGACGCGCCTTTTCATTCAATTCCTCATGCAATGTAAGATAAGAAATTTGAAACTGTTCTGATAGCTGGTGGATCATTTGTGATATTTTCTGGCGAAAAGGAAGCCAGGTTCTATAACAGGCAGGCCAGGGAAAAAGAAAAGGCTCCATTAAAATAATGCGCGAGTTCGATTTTGCTAATATTGTTATAAGATCTGCATAGCATTTGTAAAAAGAAAAAAGCATATTCCTCTGCTGAAACGGTGTTCTGTCCGTATTCATTATTAATCCAATATCATTAATTCCGATTAAAATTGTTATAATATCACTTGTAAAATCAGAATCACCCTGAATTCTCTGCAGAAGTCTGTTTATAGTAAAGCCGTCAGTGCCATAATTGCGTACCTGATAGTCTGAGCCGTCCCTTTTAAGACAGTCTGACAGCATTTTTACATAGCCATTGCCAAGGAAATCTCTGGAAAAGCAGTGTTCACAATCGGTGATGCTGTCACCAAGACATGTTAATATTGTCATAATTTTACCTCCGTTAATATTATACTGCAAGAACAAAAAGGTTTATAGTTTTTTTAGAAAAATTTGTAAAAAAAAGACTGGACAAATGGAGATAGAGCACCTATAATAAGACTCACCAGAAGTCATCTGGTATCGAAGGTCATCTTTTCAGATCGACTATTCCCTATTCTACGAAAGATAAAATACAGGAAGCCTTTCTCAAACAGGCTCTAAAATACTTCAAGATAGCCTCCTGTTATTAGTAAACCTATGTAAAAGAAGGGATGGTACGTCTATGCTTTTTTACAGAATATTTCCTGCTATAGCGGCAGGCTGCGCCGCTCTGATGGATATTCAGAGAGCGAAGGTAGACAATGGCTGGCTGCTTTTTTGTGTATTGGTCAGTTTGTTTACGCGAATATGGAAAATAGATGTTAGCAGTCTCGGATCTTGGATATGCGGTCTGCTGGTACCGATACTGATTCTGGGGATTTTATTCATATTCAGAATGCTGGGAGCCGGAGACATCAAGCTCTTGAGTGTTATTGGAAGCATGATCGGACCGACGAAAATTCTCAATTGCATTTCCTATTCCTTTCTGATTGGAGCTGTCATATCAGCTGCTCTTATGATTTCAAGCGGCATTGTCTGCCAGCGAATTCTTTACTTATTACATTACATCAGTGTTTATTTCAAAACAGGAAAAAGAGAACCCTATTACAAAAGCGGTATGCCGTTGGAAAACTTTCATTTCACAGTTCCTATATTTTTAAGTGCATTGCTTTATGCGGGAGGTGTCTATTGAAGAAGAATATTTTTGCTGTCTGTGATCTTGAGGTGGATTATGCCTTGAATTTTATGGATTATCTTAATCATAAGAAAAATATCCCATTTGAGATTCAGGCATTTACCAACGTAGAGAGTCTGATCGCCTATGGGAAAATGAATCACATAGAGTTGCTGCTGATTTCCCAGAAGGCTATGTGCCGTCAGGTGCAGGAATTGGAAATTGGTAAAATTGTTATACTTTCGGAAGGCGTGCACCCACCGGATCTGGACCGTTATCCAAGTGTGTATAAATATCAGGCCTCTTCAGATGTTGTGCGGGAAGTGATGGCGTGTTACGGAGCCGAGAAAGCAGTAGCTCCGGCTGTTTTTCCTGTACTGAAAAAGACCACGGAAATTTATGCAGTATATTCTCCGTTGGGGCGCTGCCTGAAAACATCGTTTGCACTTACATTAGGACAGATTCTGGCAAAAGAAAGAGCTGTTCTTTATCTGAATCTGGAGGAATACTCCGGCTTTGAAGAAATGTTGGGAAAAGGGTTCGCGCAGAATTTAAGTGACCTTCTTTATTTTGTACGGCAGGAAAATGGAAATCTGATTTATAAGATGAACAGTATGGTACAGACAATAAACAATCTGGATTTCATTCCGCCTGTACGTACGCCAGAGGACATACGAGGAACTGCATGGGAAGATTGGGAAAAACTGATACAGGAGATTGTACTTCACAGTAATTACGAATTTGTGATTCTGGATATTGGAGGGGCAGTAGATGGGACTTTTCAAGTTCTGGATATGTGCCGGAAAATTTATATGCCAGTGCTGTCTGATCCGGTATCCATATCCAAGATTTCCCAATTCGAAAACCTGGTAAGAATCTGGGATTATCCGCAGATTCTTACCAGAACTGTAAAGGTACGCCCGCCTTTTCATGGAGGAAATGTGGCACCGGAGAATTATATTGAAGGGCTGCTGTGGAGTGAACTTGGAGATTATGTCAGGGAAATTCTGAGAAAGGAAAAGGAATGAGTCAGGAAATCTTTCGCAAACTGAGACAAATGCTCATGGAGAAGCTGGATGTTTACCGGGAACTTACAGACCAGGAAATTCTGGAAACGATTGATGAGCTGATCGTAAACACTCTGCGGGAATCAGGAGTGAGCCTGAAAGAAAAAGTGCAGCTTCGCCAGGAACTGTTTTATTCCGTCAGGAAGCTTGATGTATTACAGGAATTGATCGAAGATGAAACTGTAACTGAGATTATGGTGAATGGTCCGGATTCTATTTTTGTAGAACGAAAAGGAAAACTGACAAGGTGGCCGAAGTCTTTTACAGATCAGGAAAAGCTGGAGGATGTGATACAACAGATAGTGGGAAAATGCAATCGCATTGTGAATGAATCATCTCCTATAGTAGATGCCAGACTGGAAAATGGCGCCAGAGTCAATGTGGTTGTGGCTCCGGTAGCATTAAATGGTCCAATTCTGACAATAAGACGTTTTCCGGATACTCCAATTACAATGGAAAAGCTGATTGAACTGGGAAGTATAACTCCAGAGTGCGCGTCCTTTTTGGAAAAACTGGTAAGGGCCCGGTATTCAATTGTAATTGGCGGAGGAACGGGAAGTGGGAAGACCACATTCCTGGGGGCTTTGTCAGAGTACATACCAAAAGATGAACGGATTATCACTATTGAGGACAATGCAGAACTGAAGCTTCAAGGGATTGCAAATCTGGTGCGCCTTGAAGCCCGGACAGCGACCATAAACGGAGCACCGGGAGTAAGTATAAGAGATCTTATTAAGTCTGCACTTCGTATGAGACCGGATCGAATAATCGTAGGAGAAGTACGGGGTGGGGAAGCTATGGATATGCTTCAGGCACTTATATGTACTATATAATAATTATATATATAACGTATATAAGGATGGAAAATATAGATTAGAGGGAGGGGCATAGGAACGATATGAACATTAAGTATAGGTTATTTGGTCCTATGTCAAGATTTAGTACAAGTTAAAATAAGAAATTTCTCCCTATTTTAACCTGCCAGAAGCTCAGCCTCA
>NZ_JBCOME010000044.1:0-37226 GCF_040924365.1 Ruminococcus sp. 1001136sp1_2201st1_G3_2201SCRN_220225
GTCAATGTACTGGTTATACTCCTTTGGAAAACGAAGAATTCCAATATTGGAATAAACAGCCGTAATGCTTCTAGAGCTTAGGTTTGCTCCCAGCATAAGGAAATATTTCTTTATTTCCAGGGGAACTGCACGGATGACCGGATTTTTCTCCAGACGGACATAGCTATTCATATGTCTGGCAATTTTCTCTTCTACCAGTTCTGCGGCAAACTGCTCTTTCACGTGAGCCAGAATTTCTGTAAAATCAGAAGTTTGGGAAAAATCATGTCCCACTTCTATCCAGCCAAAAAAATTTGCCATAGACTGTGAGGGAAAATAATTCCGCAGATTTACAGGAACCATAAGGGCAATGGGGCGATTTTGCCTGCTCTTGGGAATTTCCTCATGGATGGAACAAAGAAACATGGCTGTGATCAGAATGGTTATGGAGACACCGTATTCTTTTGCTTTTGCATGAAGCTCTTTTACCGGAAGTACAATCTCTGTAATATGCATATCCTCATGAAGCAGCCGTTCTCCCGGAAGTCTGACAGCGCGAGGTTTTTTCTCAGAATTTCCGGGAATATCCGAGGAATAATACTGGGAAAAGCTATCCTCCTCTTGATCACCGGGGGTGCTTGTATCCTTGACTGGCAGAGATGGCAGATTTTGTTCCGGGTGAGCCTTCTTCAGATAATTGATTACCAGTTCCTGAAGAAAATGCATTGCCCCGGTACCATCTGTCAGCGCATGGAAAACTTCAAAATTGATCCTTTTTTCATAATAGCTGACCTGAAAAAGAAGATTCTTTTTGTCTGGAACATACAGCCTGCTGCATGGAGGCTTCTTCTCTTCCTTTACAATTGGACGAATATCCCTGTGTTCCAGGTAGAACCAGAATAATCCTTTTCGGAGAACCATCTGAAACAGAGGATATTTTTCCATGGTTTTTTCAAGAGCGGCCTGGAGAAGCTCCGGTTTTACATTTTCCTTTAGTTCACAGTAAAAACGAAATACTCTGGTATCATTTTTGCCAGTTACCAGAGGAAAAGCAAGGGCCGCGTTATCCAGTTTTCTCCAGTTCGAATATCCTTCTTTCAATTTTCACACTTCCCTTTTTAAGAATTCGTTCATATAAGAAAAACTTTCCTGCACATGGAAAAAGCGGATTCCAAGAGCAAAGAAGCCGTGAAGTGCATCTTTGATCCGGTGTACTTCCACATAATTACCAGCCTCTGCCAGTTTTTTTCCATAATCTTCGCCTTCATCACGAAGAGGATCAAACTCTGCTGTGAGAATCAGGGTTTCTGGCATATTAGAAAAATCTCTTGCCAGAAGAGGTGCAAAATAAGGGTTGACCCGATCCTCGGGGCAGCTTTCATACAGATTCAGATAATCCTGCATTTTCACTGCAGTAAGCAGATAGTCCGTACCGTTCTTCTGCACCGAGGCATAGGGCGAAGCGGCTGTATACGTATTATATAAGGCCGGATAAATAAGAATCTGCCGGTATACCTGAAATTCTCCATTGTCCCTTGCCATAAGAGCAACTGCGGCTGCAAGATTTCCTCCGGCACTGTCACCCATGATAGTGATTTTCCGGGGATCAGTATTCAGGATCAGCTTATTGGTGTAAAGCGCTTTCGCTGCTGCATAACAGTCCATCAGAGCCGTTGGAAAACGGTATTCAGGAGCAAGCCTGTATTCCACGGATACTACAATATGACCGGTAGACTGAGACATTCTGGCACATACACGGTTATAGGTATCCACACTTTCTGTCACCCATCCTCCGCCATGAAAAAATAGAAGAACTGGAAAAGTATGGCCTTTTTCCACCCCGTTTGTCATGGCTTCTTCAGTAGGAAAATAAATCCGCAGAGGGATTTCGTAGTCCTCGTTGAAAATCTGGATATCCATTTTTTTCAGAAAAATATTCATGGCATCCAGTTTCTTAATGTCCACCAGTCTGCGGGAGGATTCCACTTCGATATTGCCGTAGGAAAGGGTGTGGAGAATTGCTCGCATGGTTTTGGAAATCATGGCCTGTATTCCTTTCTGGTTTTAAAATCAAGCTTCATCAGACTGTTCTGTTATGGAAAAATCAGTCTTCTGCATTAGATAGAACGGAAGCCTTTTCCAATGATTTCGCTGCTGTTTACAATGGTAATAAATGCATGGGGATCAATCTGTCTTAAATGAATACGAAGACGGTTGGTCTCGCTTCGGGTAAGCACAGTCATCATTACCTTCTGCTCCTTCTTGGTATAGATGCCAAAGGCCTTCTGCTCTGTGGCAGAACGATGCAGGTCATTAATGATGAACTCTTCTACCTGCTCCGGATATTTGCTAATGATCGTACATACCTTTCTCAGATTCAGACTCTCAATAGCACTGTCTACTACAGTGCATTTCAGGATCATTCCAAGAATACAGTAAAGTCCGGTCTGGGCACCGTAAAGGTAAGCAGCGATCAGTACGATTCCCAGGTCGCTGACCAAAAGGGCACGCCCGATCTCAAGGCTGGTATATTTGTGCAAAATCATTGCCACAATATCAGTACCACCAGTGGAGGCACCGACATTAAATACCATGGCAGCTCCCACTGCAGGAAGGATCACTGCAAAACACAGCTCCAGAAACACGTCATGTGTAAGTGGCGAACTAAGGGGATAAATAGCTTCACAGGCACTTACATAGAAAGACAGGGCAAAAGAGGAATAGACAGTCCAGCCCATGGAGCGGATTCCAAGGAAGAAAAATCCAAGTACAACAAGTGCTGCATTGACGATCCACATAAATGCACCTACATTCCATTTCGGAAATAAGGTAGAAAGGATAATAGACAGACCAGATGTACCACCAAATGCGAAATGGTTGGGGGTTTTAAAAATGGAAATTCCAACCGCTGTAAAAATCAATCCCAGATTCAGAATGATAAAGAACATCAGGTTGTCTTTTGTAAATATATTCTTTTTCATAAAACGAGTCCTCTCCTTCTTTCAGTGAACTCAGTATAACGTAAAAAATGAGTCCTGTAAAGAAACGGATTCAAAGAATCCCGCAAGGCAGAATTATACAAATTCTGCTTTCCCGCTCTTCTTCGCTGTATCTATAAGCTCTCCTAAGCGCTTATTGCAGCTTCCAACCGGCACAGAAGTGCAGATCATCCTCTCACAGCTTTCCATGGCTTTTTGCGCCTTCTGGAAGGCTTCTTCACTGATTTCCATGAAGGGTTCTTCCGTGATCACCTTTGAAGCCAATAGTCTTGCCAGGCGGTAATCCACGTCATTGGTGTAAAGAATACCTGCAATAAAAGGTGTATGCTCTTTCTGCAGCTGACGGAATATGGGAATACCAGTGCCGTTTCCACAGATTACGAAAGTTTTCGCTTCTCCGTCTGGTTTCGGAAGCTCAATACTTCCAAACAGGGGATCAAAAAATCCATTGTTGATCTCATACAGCTCCTTGATCATGTTCTCTTCAAAAATATCTTCCGGCTTTCCAAAATGAGAAATAGTATCTCCCTTTACGCAGATGATCTTATCTGCAATTTTCTGTGCCAGATCGATTTCGTGAAGAGACATGATAACTGTGATCTGCTTCTTTTTTGCCATATCCCGAAGAATAGATAAAAGATCCAGCTTATGTTTGATATCAAGGAAAGAGGTTGGCTCATCCAGAATAATAATATCCGGCTCCTGGCAGATTGCACGGGCAAGAAGCACTCTCTGACGTTGCCCGTCACTGATGTTGTTAAAGTCACGACTGCCAAGCGATTCCGCATGTACCGCTCTCATGGCTTCCTCTACCTTTTCCTCATCTTCTCTTGAAAGGATACCAAGTCTGCCTGTATAAGGGTAGCGGCCGGTTGCCACAATATCATGACAGGTCATAAGTTCCGGACGCATTCGTTCCGTAAGAACCACTGCCATGCGTGTGGAAAGCTCTTTATAGGAAAAAGAATTCAGATTGCGATCATCAAAGTAAACTTTTCCACCAATGATCTGCAGCTGTCTTGTGATACTTTTCAGAATCGTAGATTTACCAGAACCATTTGGACCAATGAGAGTTACAATCTCCCCTTTTTTTATTCCAATACAGATATCATGAATTAAGGCCTTTTTGTCATAACCGACAGAAAGGTTATCCATATGAAAATAGTAATTATCCATTTCAGTTTCCTCTCTTCTTTCGCAACATCATGAAAATAACAACAGGTGCTCCAAAGATGGAGGTAACGGTACTGATATTCAGCTCCAGAGGGGCAAAAGCCATTCTGGCAATCAGGTCACACATCATACAGAAAACTGCACCGCCCAGGAATGTTCCCGGAATGATTATAAGTGGTCTGGATGTGCCGAAGCTTCTTTTCATCAGAAATGGGACTGCAATTCCAACGAAAGAAATCGGTCCTGCAAAAGCAGTTACAGTTGCTGATAAAATACTGGAAAGCAAAATCAAAGCAACGCGGAAGAATTTGATGTTTACGCCCATGCTTTGTGCATAAGCTTCTCCCAGCTGATAAGCACCGATGGGCTTTGACAGCAGGAAAGTCAGGATCAGGGTAATTCCTACCACCACACAGGAAATGTAAACGTTACTCCAGCTCATACCGGAGAAGCTTCCCTGTGACCATCCGTGAAGATTTACAATATCGGAATCATCTGCAAAAGTTACCACAAAATCAGTTACTGCAGAACAGATATAGCCAATCATGATTCCAGCAACCAGAAGGGTGGCCATGTGCTTGATCCTTTTTGAAATCAGAAGAATAAAACCAATGGAAATCAGGGAACCAATAAAAGCTGCAATGATCAGAGTGTAAGAAGTTACGTTTACGGCTCTGCCAAGATAATAAATCATGGTAAGAGCTACTACCATTTTTGCACCGGAAGAAATTCCCAGAACAAAAGGTCCTGCAATGGGATTTTCAAAAAAGGTCTGAAGAAGAAAACCAGATAGGGATAAGGCACCTCCAAGAATGGCAGCCATCAGGATCCTGGGAAGACGGATTTTCCAGATGATGCTGTATTCTTTTGTATCTGTGGCTTTTTTCATCAGGATATCAAAGATCTCAGACAGAGAAATATGAACATTTCCTGTGTTGATATTCAAAACTGTGATCAGGCCAAAGGCCAGGATCAGCAGAATGAAAACCATAGCATAACGAGATCGTCTCTTAAAATTTTCCATGTGGAAGCTGGTTCCAGCGGATTGATTGCTCATTTTATTTTTCTCCATTTTTGTTTCATTTACAACAGAACCTGCTGTCAGCTCAGCTTATGAAGAAAAGTCATATCCTTTTCACTTCCGCCGGTAAGCATCAGGTTCAGATCTGTGATCAGTTCACCAATTGTATCTGTATGCTGGTACATGGAATCATCAGTTACCCAGACATTTCCCTCTTTTACGGCTTTAAAATCAGCCATCAGACTTTCCTTTGCAAGGAGATCGTCTATGCTTTTTACGGACGCGTCAATACTGGAGTTGTAGATCAGATAATCTGCATCTGACGCAGTATTATAGAATTCCTCCATGGTAATGGCAACGGAAGTTTTTCCACTGTCATCCTGAAGATCTGCGAATGCATTTCTTCCACCGGCAATCTCGATCATGCTGGAAATATAATCTTTAGGATTACGTACTACAGGAGAACCGCTGGTATTGATGTAAAAAAATGCAACTGTTTTTTCTGTATTTGTAAAGTCCTTTAGCGTTTCAATAACCTGTGCCTGCTGGTCAAAGAAGGTCTTTGCCTCCTCTTCTTTGTTCATCATTGCGCCATAAAGCTTGATCCACTCTGTACGTCCAAGGGGCTGGCTCTCATAGCTGGAACGATCGGTGAAAACAGGAATTCCAAGAGTTTCGATCATCTCCTGTACCTTCGGTGCATGAAGGATCATGGTAGACTCTATTGCAAGATCACAGTCGTCACCTACCAGAAGCTCGTAATCCGGTTCATCGTATTTTCCCGCAAAAGTCATTTCGCCGTTATTGATAGCATCAACAGCTGACTGGATATACCAGCCGGAAGCATCGAGACCTGACAGCTTGATGGAGTCTACACTTCCGATTGCATCGAACAATGCCATTGGGGAAGTGGCTGCCATGTAGATGGTGTCAAGTGGCTGATGAAGGATCTGGATTTCAGGATCCAGATCATCGGGTGCCTCTTTGCCCTCTGGGACGATCAGATATCTGGCATCATCATGGATGTCCAGAAGTTTGTAACCGTCATTATAATAATACACATCAAAGCATTCTGCAAAAGACAGATCCATGGCGGATTCATAAGTCAGACCTGCAATTTCAGGTGCAGCATTTTCTTCTGATGTGTCAGAAGAGGTCTCCCCGGAAGCATCTGCTTCCAGGTTTTCCTCTTCTGCCCATACCGGAGTAATGGCAGAAAATGTCATTACTGCTGCTGCAAAAATACTTAAAATTTTATATTTCAGCTTTTTGTCATACATTTTTATTTTCTCCTGCTGATTATTCTTGCTACTGTGCATATGGTGAAGAATAATAATTTATTCTTCCTCATCAGTTACAAAAATTGCTTCGTAAGCTTTTTCCCACTCAGCTTTTGCATTGTCATCCTTTTCATCTGCAGAACGGTCTACGATAAACGGGATTTTCAGAGTGGAATATTTCTCTGCGGAATCTTTCAGAAGGTTTTCTTTTGCTTCTGTGTCTGCTTCCTCTGTCGGGAGAATATCAGAAGAAAGGATAGAAATACCACACTGACTCTTTACAAGAGCTTTGTAATCTGTATCTTCATCTTTTCCTGCAAAAGTTACGGAACCATCTTCCAGAGCAGCTGTAAGGCTGTCTACCGTACAGTCCTCTTTTTCCATTCCAAGAGCAGTAACGTTGTCTGTAAGATCAAGCTTATCCAAAATGTTAAGAGCATCTGTGGAAGCCACATAAGCAGATTCTACCGGCTGGTTGATCACGATTACATCTTTATCAAGTCCTGCAGGGATAACAGCACCCTCAGGTACGATCAGGTATTTTACAACATTGCCCATGTAGAGCTTTTCTGTACCTGTAAGTTCCTGGGAATCAGCAGCTTCTGTTTTTGCATTTTCTTTTCCGGAATCAACAGTTTCCGGTTTTCTTGCAGTATCTGTTGTCATATCTACTTCAAGAAGGGTAATGCCCTTTGCGTAGTGATAAAGCTTAAAGTATTTTGCATGCTCAAGAGTAGTTTCGTCTTTATACTCAAGACCTGTGATCTCTGGTGCAGAATCATCCAGCTTCTTGTTTCCTGTGGAAAGCATGCTGTTGTCCTCTGCCGGGTTATCCTTGTCTGTTTTCTTCGGATCGTTTGCACCCTTTAAAGCGATATAAATGGTGTAAGTGATTTCATGAGCCTGGGACATTCTGGTTGTCATACCAATGATCGTATTATTCTGGTTCAGTGCTACCGGAATTGTGAAAGTAGAAGTTCCGCCGCCGCATGCACCGTAATATTTATTTCCATTGGCTTTTACATAACCGTAATATTCACTGCTGAATACAATAGTCGCATATGCCTGACCATTTGTTACCGTAACTTTGTTACAGGAAATATTGACCTTTCCAGAGCCACCAGACCAGGAGAAGCTGTCAGGAGTATAGGTTCCATCTGCTAATGTAGTAGAACTGTTTACAGATGCTGTTCCGCCGCTTAAGTCAGATTCGTATTTGGATTCCTCTTCCGGTTTCTTGTCTGGCTTTGGAGTTGCTGTTGGTGTAGGGGTTGCTGTCGGTTTTTTATTTGGTTTTGCAGTGGGTGCAGGAGTTGCTGTGATTGTTGTGTCAGGAGCAGTGTCTGGCTGCGGATCATCCTGTACGTCAGCTATCTTATTCAAAGTGCTGGACTGGAAAGTCAGGATCCTGTCATACCAGATCTGGTTTTTGTGGGAAAAAGCAGCAACTGCAATTCCATTATCCAGGGCTTCAACAGGAATCTCATATGTATATTTGCCATTTGCGTCTGCCACATATGGAACCCAGGTGGAGGAATCTGCTGCGGCAGCTTCTTCTTTTGTTCCCAGACATAGATAGTCGTAACCAGTTCCGCTTAAAGTAAGAACAGCTGTCATTTTTCCGTTTTTGGAAGTAAGGACACAGTCAATTACACGGAACATAGATGAACTGGAGTTAACTGTAACATTGTAAATTCCGCTTGTACAGCTGCCTGGAGCTGGGGTTGCTGTTGGCTCTGGGGTGTTGGCTGCTTCCGGAGTTGTGCTTGGCACTGGAGTTTCAGTTGGAGCAGGTGTTCCGGTTGGTGCCGGAGTCTCAACCGGTGCTTCGGTAGGCGCCGGAGAAACAGTTGGTTCTGGTGTTGGAGCAGCCTCTCCATATCCTGGAACTGCCGGTACGGTAATCGTCAATATACCCTTTGCGTACCAGTTCTGGCTCTTCTTGGAATGAGGAACGACTGCTATTGTCTGAGCTTCCTTGCTTGCAGTAACTTCAAAGGTGTAGGTATAGCCTCCTGCACTGTTTTCAACTCCTTTGATGGCATTTGCTTCTTTATCGGAGTCATTGAAACTGCCAAGATAGATCATGTCATAATTCTGTTTTGCGGTAGAAAGTGTGACAATATATTTATCCTCCGAAACCTTTACAGTGGAACCGGTGATTACGAACATTGCAAATTCATCACCGTTTTCTTTTACAAGCTTGATTCCGGCATCTGTAATCTCATTCTGGGCTGGTGCCTGGGTTGGAGCTGCAGTTGGCAGTGGAGTGGCAGTTGGCTCAGGGGCTGCAGTTGGCTCTGGAGTAGCTGTTGGTTCCGGGGCTTTCATTCCTGGAACGTTCAGTTTCAAAGCCATATTTGTGTACCATTTCTGATTTTTCACAGAAAATGGTACGATGCTGAAAGTCTGGACCTGTTCACTGGCAGGAACCTCAAAAATGAAAGTATAACCATCTTCATTTTCTGTACCAACGATTGCTGCTGCATTTTTTGCTTCGTCAGGATCTTCTTTAGAACCAAGATAAAGCTTCTCATAGTTCTTTCCGTCAGTATTGAGGGTTATCTTAATTTTATCACCATTTAATTCAGCAGAAGAGCTTTTGATTTTAAGCATTTTATATGCACTGTTATCTTCCTTGTCAATGGTCATGTTGGAACCATCTGGGTTCAGATCCTCTGGCTTTGTTTCTGGTTTATCTGTCTCTTCGGTTTTGCCCTCTTCTGTTGTTTCTGGTGCAGCTGTAGGCTGTGGAGCTTCTGCTTCCTCATTTTTGCTTTCTTCAGCAGGTGATGCAGTAACCTCAGGAGTGGTCTCAGAGGCAGGTGTTTCTGTAGCAGCAGGTGTCTCTTTCACAGCAGAGGCATCCACTGCTGCCGGAGTTACTGTAGTGTCAGTGTTTTCTTCCTCAGCTGTTGCGTTCTCCTGCACAGGGGTCTCAGCAGCAACAGCAGTCTTCTCCGCCTCTGTTTCTGGAGTTGGTGTAACAGAAACCTGTACGTTTGCATCCTCATTTTCTGCCTGTGTAAGTACAGCAGGAGTGACCGTCATCGCGACGGAAAGGAACAGTGCAAGAAAGCGTTTTGAATTTCTTTTCATTTCTTTTTCCTCGATTCTTCCTATTATTTTATAATTTGAATAAATCCCAATTGCTTCTGGAGCCTGTTTGTACAATGGGCAATCCTGACAGGATTATTTCAAAAAAATGCCTGCTTCCTCTGAGAAAACAGGCACTAAAAATTCAATATATTGTATTATCAAATATATTAATGAGAATGAAGTACTTTCTTCGGAAGCTTTCATTAAACGAATTCAGCAGGTTTCCTGACTTACAGATCAACACAGAATCCATCCTTCTCAGCAATATACCAATGGTTTCACTGGATTCTACTCCCTGGTTACAGTGACCGGATCGTTCAGGACTTTCACCTGATTCCCTCTTAGAGCGTGTTGAAAAATATTCCCACAATCTGCACGCTGTAGCAGACAGATATGTCTGGCACTGAAAACGGATTTATTCAATTCACCTCATTATAGCAGACCGTTATGTCGAAATCAATAGATTTATAGGGTTATTGCTTGTATTTACTGTACCCGACTTCATCTGTGCGGAGAAGTGTTCCATTCTCATCGTAGACACTGCGGTAGGTTTTACAGGTGTTTGGATCGGAATGCTCTGTAGTAATCTCTACCGTATTATTGTCAGTTTGGGTTCCGTAAATGGATACCGTTACGGCTTCCTCTTTTTCATCGTAAGAGGCTTCAATTTTAATTGGATAAGCAGTATTATTCTGAAAACGGAAATCCTGACCTCCCCACACCACTGCTGCGTCCAGACCATCCTCAACATAATCAATTCGGGCAGCGTGATTATGACGCTCAACAATGGTCAGATCAGACTGCAGGCATGCCATAAACAACGTAGTGGAAATCTGGCAGATTCCGCCTCCGATATCCTGGGCATGTTCGCCTCCTACAATTACAGTTGCTTCCCTGTACCCTCGTTCCTCAGTACGTGGACCTAAAGTATCGTTGTAGGAAAAAATCTGTCCTGGCTGAAGTTCCATTCCATCACAGGCTTCCACGGCAAGCTTCAAATTGGCAACACGGTTTTCGGTACCTCCGCCATATGTAGTATAAGTACCAAGAAGATTCAGATAAGGAAGGGCTTCTATCTCTTCTGTAGAAACTTCGGGTAGGGTTATTTCAAGGGGGATGGTAATCTTTGCCCCTTCTTTTGCTTTTTCCAGCTTCTTTGCAGCTGACTTCACATCAAATGAAATTCCGGTAACTGCCGGAATAATTTCATTATTTTCCCCCAGAGAAGCATCTGTGGCATCTGTATGTACTTTTTCATAATAGGCTTCCAGATCCAGTTCCTCTGGCGGTGTCTTCATAGTAGGACATTCGATAACAGCTTCATAATCTTCTATGGAAATTGCTTTTAGAATCGCTTCTTTCAATGCATCCATATCCGGACCGATTCCGGTTTTTCCCTTAGTGATAACCAGCTCTGTATCTGTAAGTTCACAGGAAGTCTGTATAGTGGTGGATCCCTTTGAAATTCCAGCATCCTCCAGAAGCTTGTCCAGTTCGTCTTTGTTTCGGGCTTCTGGCATAAGGGTGACTTCTTCCTTTGTCTTGCTGTTCATCAGTTCGATGCGGTCAGTTCCATGAGTAAACCAGGCACCATGTCCAAGAGCATAGGCACTTTCTACAATTGATTTTACATCAAGACCGAGAACAGGATAGATGGATACCTTAAAGTTCTTTCCATTCAGGGTAATGGTCATCTGTGTGTTCTCATATTTTTCCTGAAAATCTTTTGAAATTGCGTCAATGGCTTCCTCTTTGGTCATTCCCTGAATGGCTATGCCGTTTATTTTAAGCTTCTTCCAGATTACATTATCTGTAAGAAAATGACACCACAGCCCATACGCACCTGCCAGAATCAGAACCAGGATCAGAACTTTGATCACACCGTTTTTCACTTGTTTTTTCATGTAATAATTTTACCTTTTGCAGTCTTTTTTAGAGCGTGTTTGAAAAAGGCTTTCTGCAAAATATATCGCAAAGTGGGGCGTGCAGATTGCAGGAATGATTTTTCAAACAGGCTTTAGAGCAATGGGGTAAAAAAGCATGTCCGGTTTCCGGTATGGCATGCAGCCCCTACCTGCTCTACTTTTGCCAGAATTGTATCATTATCACAGTCAATAGTCAATGATTTCACATACTGAACATGACCGGAGGTTAGTCCTTTGGTCCAGAGCTCGTTGCGGCTGCGGCTCCAGTAAGTCATTTTTCCCAGCTTCAGAGTGGTAAGGTATGCTTTCTCGTTCATGTACGCAAGCATAAGAACTTCGTCTGTTTTGTAATCCTGCACAATAACCGGAACCATGCCGTCACTGTTTAATTTGAAATCTGACCAGGACATTTTGGACTTTAATTGGTTCTGTTCCATATTTTTAATACTCCTTTATGAAAAATTCTTCTGCAATTATGCCACCTGCTTTCATGCTCAATTCGAAAAAAATGAAAACAAGTGGCATATATCATATCGTCTTAATTGTAATTCTGTTTGTTCTGCCCTTAGAGACTTCCCTTCGTAGAAAGCACATCTGTAATACGAGGATCATAAGCTACCGCCATATCCAGCGCCTTTGCAAAGCTTTTGAACATGGCTTCTGCCATATGGTGATTATTTCCCGGTGTTAGAACCTTAATGTGAAGATTCATGGCTGCCGTATAAGAAATGGCGTAAAAGAATTCCTTCACCATTTCTGTGGACATATCTCCAATTTTTTCACTGGTAAACGTACCTTCGAAGGAAAGATACGGGCGTCCCCCGAGATCAATGGCGCAAAGCACAAGACACTCATCCATTGGAAGGATGCAGCTTCCGTAACGCCTGATTCCTTTCTTGTCTCCAACCGCTTCTTTAATAGCTGTGCCAAGAACAATTCCCGTATCTTCAATGGTATGATGATCGTCAACCTGAAGATCACCCTTTACCTTTATATCCAGATCAAAAAGTCCGTGGCGGGTAAAGCCATCTAACATGTGATCGAAAAATCCCACACCTGTATCCAGACTGCTTTTTCCGGTTCCGTCCAGATTCAGCTTTATGGCAATTTTAGTTTCCTTTGTATTTCGTTCAACAGTAGCTTCTCTTGTCATGACTGCTCCTTTTTATCTTCCTCTTCAAAGCGGACTGCAATGGAGTTGGCGTGTGCAGTTAGCTGCTCTGAGGATGCAAACTGGATGATGTCCTTGTGGATTTCCTGTAATGCAGACCTGGAATAATATACAATACTGGATTTCTTAATAAAATCGTCAACGGAAAGTGCAGAGAAGAACTTGGCTGTTCCGTTGGTAGGAAGAACGTGGTTCGGTCCCGCGAAATAATCACCAAGAGGTTCAGAACTGTACTCTCCAATGAAAATAGCGCCTGCATTTCGTACCTTCATCATTACCTCAAAAGCGTTCTTAGTGACAATTTCCATATGTTCCGAAGCAATCTCATTCGCTGCTTCAATTGCTTCATCCATATCTTCTGCAATAAGGATATATCCAAAATTCTCCAGAGATTTTTCGATGATCTCTTTTCTGGAAAGAACCTTCAGATAGCCTTCAATCTCTTTCTCTACATTCTGTGCCAGTTCTGTACTGGTAGTAATGAGGATTGCAGAAGCCATCTCATCGTGTTCTGCCTGAGAAAGAAGATCTGCTGCTACATAGTGTGCATTTGCAGTTTCATCTGCAAGGACAAGGATCTCACTTGGACCAGCGATGGAATCAATGCTCACATGTCCATAAACAGCCTTTTTTGCAAGGGCTACAAAAATGTTGCCAGGTCCTACGATCTTGTCTACCTTTGGGATGCTTGCAGTACCATAAGCAAGTGCTCCGATTGCCTGTGCACCACCAACTTTATAGATCTCATCAGCGCCTGCTTCTTTGGCAGCAACCAGAGTGGATGGATTTACTTTACCGTCTTTCCCAGGAGGTGTGGTCATAACGATGTGAGGTACTCCTGCCACTTTTGCCGGCACAATATTCATTAATACAGAAGAAGGATAAACTGCTTTTCCGCCTGGAACATAAACACCTACACGATTTAATGGTGTTACCTTCTGACCAAGCATGGTGCCATTTTCGGTACTGGTAAACCAACTGTTCTGACGCTGTTTCTCATGGTAGCTGCGGATGTTTACAAGTGCCTTGCGGATAACTTCCAATAAGGATGCATCAACTGCTTTATATGCTTCTTCAATTTCCGCTTCGGTTACACGTATGGTTTCCGGAGTTACCTCTACTTTATCAAATTCTTTTGTGTAAGAAAAAAGAGCTTCATCCCCTTTTTCTTTTACATTTGCAAGAATATCTGCTACTGCGGCTTCGAACTTGCCGTAATTATTAGGGCTCCGTTTTAAAAGATTTTCCAGGATATCTTTGGTAGATTCTTTTGTTAATCTTACTGTACGCATTGTGATCGATCCTTCCAATTTTATTTTATTCCAGAAAAAACAGTAATTTCAGATTACCTTTCGTAAATCTTCAATCAGCTTACTGATTCTTTCATTTTCCATTTTCATGCTTACCTGATTCACAACCATTCTTGCTGAAAGAGGGCAAACTTCTTCTAACACCTTCAGTCCATTTTCACGAAGTGTGCTTCCGGTCTCAACGATATCCACAATCACTTCAGAAAGACCTACAATAGGGGCAAGCTCAATAGAACCATTCAGCTTAATGATTTCCACAGTCTGATGTTTCTTATTATAGAAATAATCTTTGGCAATGTTTGGATATTTGGTTGCCACACGAATCAGCTGATTTGAATTCAGAAGGGGTTTGGCACTTTCAGGTCCGCAAACACACATGCGGCAGGCTCCAAATCCAAGATCCATTACCTCGTAAAGCTTACGGCCTTCTTCCAGGATCGTATCCTTTCCGACAATTCCGATGTCAGCTGCGCCATATTCTACATATGTAGGTACATCTGGTCCTTTGGCAAGGAAAAAACGAAGCTTTAATTCTTCATTTACAAAAATCAGTTTACGGGAATCCTTATCTTTCATCTCTTCGCAGGTGATCCCGATTTTCTCAAGCATGGCAAGGGTTTTGTCTGCAAGTCTTCCCTTGGTAAGGGCAAAAGTCAGATATCTCATAATTCCACCTCACAAACCTTAGTTACTTTCTCTGGGCGAAGGGCTACATTTCTGCCCTGGGCGCGAAGCTCTTTGGCCTTCTGGATTGCCTGGATACGGTTTTCTTTGCGGTAAGTGATAACCGTAACGCCCTCCTCTCCCTCCATTTCGATTTTCTGTCTGGAAAGAGCCATCAGAAGGTTATCTACTACAATGGCAAACCCGATGGATGCAGCAGGCTTGCCGAAATGCTTCATCAGCTGATTGTAGCGTCCGCCCTTGATCAACGCTTCTCCTGTACCATAGGTATAAGCCTGGAAAATGATTCCGGTATAGTAATGATATTTGCTTAACATTGCAAAATCAAAAGTAACGTATTTCTCATAGCCGTAAACCTTCAGAAGCTCATAGATTTCTTCCAGACGCGCAACCGCCTTTAATGCCTGTGGATTGTCCGTAAGGGATTTTGCCTTTTCCAGAACTTCTGTCGATCCGAACATCTGAGGAAGCTGGGAAAGAACTCTTGCAAGGGATTTATCCATGTTCTTATTCTTTACAAGCTCTTCCACACCAAAATAGTTTTTCTGGGAAATCAGCTCCCGAAGCTCTTCTTCCTCTTCCTGGCTCAAGCCTGTCTGGGCAAAAATCGCTTTATAATAGTCAACCTGCCCAACGCTTACCTGAAATTCGGTAAGTCCTGTCGCAAGCAGACACTCTACTGTCATAGCCAGAATCTCTGCATCTGCTTCCGGTGAATCATCGCCCATACGCTCAACGCCCATCTGGGTTGTCTCTTTCAATCTTCCGCGAAAGCTGGAATTATTGATAAAAGTGTTGCCTGTATAACACAGACTTACTACTTCTTTTTCAGGGTTAAAATAGGTAGCACAGGCTCTGGAAACGGACGGTGTAAAGTCAGGTCGAAGAACAAGGGTATTGCCTTCTCTGTCAAAAAATTTATAAAGATCCCTGGAGGGAATGGTTCCCACTTCTTTACTAAACACTTCAAAATATTCAAATGTGGGAGTTTCTATATCTTCAAAGCCATACTGATGGAATACACGGTGAAGCTTTTCCTGAAGCTTTTGTTTTCGGCTGCATTCCTGACTGTAAATATCCCGTACACCCTCCGGCGTATGAAAAATTCTCTGCATATCATGTTTCCTCCATGTTGTTTCTTGCTTGTTAATTACATAACGCTTTATCACGCTACTACGATAATGCGAAATCAATGTTGATTATAGTGGAATATTCCAAGATTGTCAAGACGAAGTGTTGCGTGGTTACTGTTCACTGGTAACATTCCGCGAGATGTTTTTTGTGAACAAAGTTCACAGAAAACCCGAGAGTTGCGGCGCGAAATCATGCAAAGCATGATTTCTGTTCATCGCGAAGCGTGTTACTGTAAACGGAGTGAACAGTAACGTTGCGTGTGTTATGGCAACACGCGTGTTTCCAGATCCAACTTTAATCCCTCTAAATAAGGAACCAGAAAGCCGCTCTTTTTCGGCAGGTAATACTTCTCATCCAGTTCCTCCCTGCGGAAGCTTTTCCGTCCGCCCTCTTCCATCCGTCTCCAGTATGCCAACAGTTCCCGAAAAGGCAGATAATAAAATAAGTTCAACTGACTGAAAAATATAAGAAAAAATGCCACGCCATTCTGTTTTTCAAAGTCCTCCATAAATTTCACCTGATGAGGATGAATATTTGCCAGAGGAAACGTCTGGGCGCTGCATTCCTTTGCATCAAAGCAGACAGGAATTCCCTGTACTGCACCTATATAGTCAACAGTACTTCGCTGGTCAAAGTATGCCAGAGTAATGTGACGGTTCTCTTTGTCCATGCGTACCGGAGTGATGGGAGTGGGAATCTTCTGTATCAGAGCAAGTCCCTTCTCCCTGTACTGATCGTTTGTTCGGTTTACAAGGTCCTCCAGGGTAGAACCCCGGAGCCCTCTGCTGTTCCATGTCGCCATTCTTACGGTTCCTCGTAGCCAAGAAGCTTGATGGAAGGATAATATCTTACAACTGCTTTCCCTACGATCTGGTCAAAGCGGACGAACGTGTTCTTCCAGAAGCGGGAATCCTTAGAATCATTTCGGTTATCACCCAGCATAAAATAGCAATTATCCGGAACTGTATATGGACCGAAGCTTCCCTGCATTTTCTCTGGAATAAAGGAATCATCAAGAGCAGTCTCAGAACCGTCGATGTATACCTTTCCGTCTTTGATCTCAACAGTCTCTCCCGGAAGTCCGATCACACGTTTGATGAAAAGCTGGCTTTCATCATCCGGATACTTGAAAATTACAATGTCAAAGCGCTCGGGATCCTTGACTTTTTTGGAAATCTCATGTCCAAACAGATCCAGATTGATACCATATGCAAGACGGAATCCAAAGATACGGTCGCCGGTCATAATAGTCTTCTCCATGGATGGAGAAGGGATTTTTGCGTTGATCAGTACTACATTGTTGATAACCAGGACTATAGCAACTACAATGATGATCATTTTTATATAGTCCCATACTTCATGCCAGATTTTCATATTATTTATTCTCCTCTACGTGTTCCTCTTTCAGGATTTTTTGAAACAGATAAGGCAAAGGAGCCGTGAACTCTTTGCCAGACAGATAGGAAAGACGCCCTTCAATTTCCGGGATTTCCAACCTGTATGCGTGAAGCAGCTGCGATTTCAGACCATACTTTCTGCAGTATTCATCGTTTAAGGTACGCCTGCCGTACTTGTAATCTCCAATAAGGGGATGACCAGTTCCTGCAAGGTGTGCCCTGATCTGATGTGTGCGTCCGGTGATCAGCTCCACCTCAAGAAGGGTAACGGTTCCGTTATCTTCAAGGGGACGGTATCTGGTCTCAATGGGAAGTGCTCCGGATGTTTCCGTTTCCTGTACTGTTACTTTATTACATTTTTCGTCTTTATGCAAATATCCTTTGATATATTTTTCATTTTTTATAACACCATTTACCAGGCAGCGGTAAAATTTGTGAAGGCTTCGATCATGAAACAATGAAGAAAGCTCCTGAAGTCCTGCCAGGGACTTCCCCGCAGCCACAAGTCCGCTGGTATTGCGGTCCAGACGATTGCAGACAGATGGGCGGAAGGTATGTAAAGACGCCTCTGTAACCGCTCCGCTTTCCAGAAGATACCCCGTCAGAAATTCTACCAGTGATGGTTCCTTATCATCTGCAGGCTGGGAAAGCATTCCCACAGGTTTGTTAATCAGAAGGATATTGTCGTCTTCGTATACAATATCAAGCTTCTGATGAGCTCTTGCTACCGTTTCCTGTACTCCTGCAAATTTCCCGAAAGTTTCATCCGAAAGGAAAAGCTTTACGTGGTCACCAGTGGAAAGCTTCTCATTTCCAGTGGCTCTGCCACCGTTTAAGGTAATATTTTTCTTGCGGAGCATTTTGTAAAAAAAGCTTTTGGGGGCTTCACGGAGAAGCTTTCCTAAATATTTGTCAAAGCGCTGTCCCGCTTCATTTTCATTAATAATAAACTCTTTCATGCTGGATATCCCCTTAGATACACAAATTCAGGATCACATGCTTCACCATTTCATCTCTGGTAAAATCAGGATATCTTGGATCTGGTGTAAAGCGAAGCCCTTCTTCTAAGGATTCCTTGTGTTCGTTCATAGAATCAAGACGTTCCAGGAAAGGACGAAGCTCTCCAAGAATTTTTACATCTACTTTATAGCCGTTTTTGCGAACCAGTTTCTGGGCTTCTGCAGCCATAAAATTTGTATCTGCTTTCGGATCACTGGTATAACCGACTACGGTATTTCCGCACACGGCAATGGCATCTATGGTGCATTTTTTTTCATAGAAAGTCATATACATCTCGTACGCCATTACAAGATCACCCTGATGCGCATGGATCTTCTTGTACAGGACCGGATCTACAGGCTTTGCCAGATAGACCATGATTACATCTACCACAGCCTTACAGCCTGGAAGAGATCCTACCAGAGCAATGATCGTCCAGATAGAATTTCTGGTACCTAGGTAGATCCACATACTGATAAAAATAAAAACGGGGACACCAAGCATAATGGCAGCAATTATGATCCTGCGCTTTCGTTCACGCTTCAGATATCCGAATTCTCCTTTGTTTGTCTGCATTAGTTTCATGAAAACACTCCTATTTCTGCTTTTTTCTTGTGTGATGATTGCGGATGGTTTTCTTTGGTGCCGGACCATGCTTTGATCCTCTGTTACGCCCGGCATTCTCTGTATATTTGTTGTCGCCATGCTCTTTTCTGACAGGCCGGATCAGACATTTTTCCCCATACCCAACCAGATCCATACGCCCTGCAATTTTCAATCCTTCGAGAACCAGTTCTCTGTTGACCGGATTCTTATATTGCATAAGCGCACGTTGAATGGATTTTTCATGGGCGCTCTTCGGCACATAAACCTTTTCGCCTGTAAGAGGATGGATTCCCGTGTAATACATACAGGTAGACAGTGTAGAAGGTGTTGGGTAAAAGTCCTGCACCTGCTCCGGAGTAAAGCCAAGATCACGGACATATTCTGCCAGTTTCACCGCCTCTTTCATGGTACATCCCGGATGGGAGGACATAAAATATGGAACGGCAAACTGCTGTAAGCCAGCCTTCTTATTTGCCTTGTCAAATTCCTTCAAAAATTTCTCATACACTTCGTGGGACGGCTTGCCCATATATTTCAGTACCTGATTGGAAACATGCTCAGGAGCTACACGAAGCTGTCCGCTTACATGATATTTGGCAAGTTCATTAAGAAAAGTCTTGTCCGGGTCTGCCAACACATAATCGAAACGCACACCGGAACGGACAAATACTTTTTTTACTTTTGGAAGATCCCGGAGCTTACGAAGAAGAGAAACGTAATCTTTGTGATCCGCGGTCAGATTCTTACATGGTTCAGGAAACAGACAATGACGGTTCTTGCAAACGCCCCGGGTCAGCTGTTTCTGGCAGGAAGGCTGGCGAAAGTCTGCTGTAGGTCCGCCTACATCGTGGATATATCCCTTGAAATCTTTCTCCTCGGTCATGTGGACCGCTTCTTTCAGAATTGATTCATGACTTCTGGTCTGCAGGATTCTTCCCTGATGAAAAGTTAATGCACAGAAGCTGCAGCTTCCGAAACAACCCCTGTTGCTGGTAAGGCTGAATTTAATTTCCTCTAATGCAGGAATTCCGCCGTCTTTCTCATACATGGGATGATAATTTCCCACATAAGGAAGATCATATACATCGTCCATCTCCTCCTGTGTAAGAGGTAATGCAGGTGGATTCTGGATTACATAGCCCTTTGTTCCGTAGGATTCGGCCATGGTTCCTGCTGTAAAAGGATCTGTATTCTGATACTGGATGGCAAAGCTTCTGGCATAAGCCAGCTTATCCGCCTGTACTTCATCAAAAGAAGGAAGTATGATCGGCTCGTAAGTGCGGGACAGATCCCTGCATTTATAGACGGTTCCTGCCACGTAGGTAATTTCGCTGACAGGGATTCCGCTGTCAAGAGCCTCTGCAATCTCAATAATAGAATGCTCTCCCATTCCGTAGGAAATCAGGTCTGCGCCGGAATCTATGAGGATACTGTGCTTCACCTTATTTTCCCAGTAATCGTAATGTGCCATACGTCTGAGGCTTGCCTCGATTCCACCAAGGATTACAGGAGTTTTCTTAAAAGTCTGACGAATCAGATTACTGTATACAATAACAGCACGGTCCGGCCGCAAACCCATTTTACCGCCAGGAGAATAAGAATCCTTCTGGCGGTGCTTTTTTGCAACGGTATAGTGATTAACCATGGAATCCATATTGCCGGCACTTACAAGGAAGCCAAGGCGAGGCTCTCCAAATATGGCAATACTCTCCTTCCTGCGCCAGTCGGGCTGAGGGATAATTCCCACTTTATAGCCCCGGCTCTCCAGAAGGCGGCTGATAATAGCAGTTCCAAAAGAGGAATGATCTACGTAAGCATCTCCTGTCACGTAGACAAAATCTACCTGATCCCAGCCTCTGTCCTCCATGTCTTTTTTTGTAACTGGTAAAAATTGTGACATCTATATTTTTCTCCTATGCACTGCTCATTCTGTAAGGCGTGTTCCAAGAATGATGTGAACAAAATGAACAGTAACGTATTTTCGGACAGATTTATGAAATACAGCTCTTGCCTGGCTGATGTCCGATATTATGGTAAACAGCCTGGGCGCGGTAACCTTCCGCGATAATATCAAGCTGTCTGTGAAAACGCTCCAGCTGTTTCAAATCTTTGGTATGGAAAACACGAAGAAATTCTGTCTGAATTTTGGTAATCTCCCGTTCGCTGGATACGCGGTAAAGATTTTCTATATTATTGAGAATATCTTTTACAAGATTGGACTGCATCTGGGAAGAATTCTGGGCATCCATGATTTCATCGCGCACAGAAGACATTTCCTGATCCAGCAAAATAATAGCATCCGCGGCATTCGTCAGACGCTCTGCCACATGCGGCGGCATGTCCCCTTTATATTTGTACTGAAGGGAATGTTCGATCGTTGCCCAGAAGTCCATAGCCATGGTGCGGATCTGAATTTCCGCCTGCAGCTTCCGGGGACCATTTAATGTTTCTACTGTATAATAAATGATCAGATGGAGACTTCTGTAACCACTCTGTTTCACATGCTTCAGATAATTCTTCTCACTCTTAATGGTCATATCTGACCGGTTTTGGATCAGGGATGCTACTGTCTCAATATCTTCCTCAAACTGACAGATAATACGGATTCCGGCAATGTCTTCTACTTCTTCCTCCATGCGTTCCATAGGAATATGCTTGCGCTGCATTTTCTCCAGAATGCTGGATACACTTTTCACTCGTCCGCTTACCTGCTCAATAGGGGAATACAGATCATTTTTTCGATGTTCGCTGATAATGTGTTCAAATTTGACAATCAGTTCCCTGACTGCCAGTTCGTAGGGGCATAAAATGCTTCTCCATAACTGTATTTCCATATAAATCGCTCCTTACAGAATATGGGCATTGTATTATGAAAAATATTCTGCAGTTAAATTTAAGTGTGTCTGCCCATATGTTTAATCATTATAGCATATATTTCAAAAAAATTGTTATCAATAAGTGTATTTTTTTACTTTTTTCTCCATTGCCTGTAAGACATAGTAAGGGTTTACACTCAGTTCCTCTTTTCCCTGTGGATTTATGTAGATTCCCAGATGAAGATGAACCGGAAATTTTCCGGACATTCCTTCTTCTCCGTATCCGGTATCTCCCATGAATCCAAGGATCTGCCCCGCTTCCACTGCTTCACCTGTCTGAAAATATTTTTCATAGGATGCAAGATGGGCATAATAAAAATACCCTCCATGAGGAGAACGGATTCCGATCCGGTATCCGCCAAGAGGAAGCCATCCGATTTTTTCTATTTTGCCATCAGTCATGGAAATCACAGGATAAAATCCGGATTGAGAAACCCTGCCAAAGAGATCGCAGCCTTCGTGCGTCCGGCTTCCACCATAGCTTCGGGCAGCGCCAAAGGTGTTTTCATAAAAAATCTCTTGCCATATTTCTCTATCGTTTCTGATTGGAATGGGAAAACTTTCCAGGTCTTTCCAGACAGCCAGATAACAGCTTCTCAGGTCATAATAGGCTTTGGGCTTGAAGCGGAGATATGCTTCCCTGTTCCCGGAAAGATATTTTGGAAAAAATTTTCCATTCAGCATAGTTGTTGTAAGAAGATCGGCAAATTCTCCATCCGAATGTACTCTTTCTTCTAACTCTGCATATAGCGCAGACGACAAAGCCTGTTCCCGGAAGCTTTCTGTAAAACAGGTGTCCGGTTTTAACAGGGAGGCCTGGCTTCTTTGCTGAATAAAATTCTGAAGCAAGATAAGCAGCGGCAAAAGAAAAAGAAGAAGGAGTAAGTGTTTCCCGGTCTTTCTTTTCATGGCATTTCCTCTCTTTAATATATGGGAAAAGGTGGATGATTTTTTTGTTACCAGTAAATAGTAACGATTTTTTCACCCTCAGATAATATATGGAAAATCAGAAAAATTAGAACAAAAAATCAGCTGTATGGAAAATATTTTTCCAAATACAGCTGATTCGAATGATCAAAGGCTATGGCAACCACAGTTACTATTTAATGGGGGTATGCCAAAAGCTTTATGAAAAACAGGCTTTTAAATATACATGTAATTATCAGTCTTTCAAATTTTTCAATACCTCTGTCAGATATTCCCAAAGCCGTTTCACAGATGCCATATCCAAGCGTTCTTTGCTGGTGTGGATGTCCAGAATATCCGGTCCAAGAGAGGTACAGTCAAGGTTTTCCATTCGCTCATAAAAAATACCACATTCCAGACCGGCATGAATGGCAACTACCTCCAGGTCTTTACCGTACATGTTTTTATAAATTTCTACCATCTTGTCACGAAGAGGAGAAGCTTTACGATACTCCCATGCAGGATAAGCCCCCTCAGTCTCATATTCGCCTCCCAGAAATTCTGTCAGATATTGGATTTTATGGGAAAGAGCCTCTTTGGCAGTTCCTACAGAGCTTCGGATACTGGTCTGTACAAACAACTCGTCCCCATACAGCTTCAGAATTCCGGGATTGCAGGAGGTTTCCACCAGATTTTCTATGGTACCACTCATTTTCTTAACACCAAATGGCATGTTCATCAGATAAAAAAGCACTTTTTCCTGGCTGGTGGGATGAAGAACCTGTGCATCCATATCCCCTTCTTCTGTTATCTGAATTGTAATAGTATCATCTGTACCAGTGTATTCTGCCCGGAAATCCTTCTGCATTTTCTTTGCAAGGGAAGTGATCTGAGAAATTTCTTCCGGAAGCACAAGAAGAACCGCTTCGCATTCTTTTGTAATAACGTTGTCCTGCTGACCACCTTCTAATTCTTTTAATGCATAGCCACAGACATGGGAAAGTTCATAAAGAAACTGTCCCATAAGAATATTGGCACTTGCGCGGTTTTTGTGTATTTCAGCTCCGGAATGGCCTCCCACAAGTCCACAGACTTTTACGTTAACTTTTCTGCCGGAAGCGTCCACACGCCGGACTGGCAGATAAGAATTTCCAGCAACACCACCAGCGCAGCTTACCCACAGACAGCCCTCTTTTTCAGAATCCAGATTGATCATTCTTCTTCCCTTCAAAAGGCTGCAGTCGAATCCGTCAGCGCCCAGAAGCCCCGTCTCTTCATCGACGGTGAAAACAACCTCCAAAGCCGGATGCGGCAAATCTGTGCTGTCTAAAAGCGCAAGGCCATAAGCCACTGCAATTCCATCATCGCCGCCAAGAGTAGTGCCCTCGGCTGATAAAAAGCCATCTTTCACAACCAGCTTTAGTCCATCCTTTATAAAATCATGTTCGATTTCCGGGCATTTCGCACAAACCATATCCATATGTCCCTGAAGGATGACTGTGGGCGCGTTTTCGTAGCCAGGTGTTGCAGGTTTATAAATCACAACATTATTCATGTCATCCTGAACATATTTCAAATCATGCTCCTTTGCAAAATTCACCAGATAATCACTGATTTGTTTTGTATTTCCTGAACCATGTGGAATACCACAGATTTCCTCAAAATAGTGAAACACATTTTTGGGTTCGAAGTTTTCTAAAATTGCCATATGGGTTACCTCCAAAATTTTATATATGGTTTGTATTTATCTTTTCGGCATTTTGAGACAGAAACAGAATATAAATTTTATATAATGATTTTTTAAACATACTTCAGGCTGCTGAACACAATCTGACTATAACTTCACATGTTGGGCTTTTATTTTAATAACGAGGTCAAAATGAAGAAAAAAATAATCCTGCTTTCTGTTATCCTGCTTTTACTCTTCCTTCTGTGTTACCCGGCCGAAGCTCTTGCTGCGGCAAGAAACGGACTGAAACTGTGGTTGGAGACCTTACTGCCTACCCTTCTTCCGTTTATGATCCTTACAGGAATTCTGGTGCACACAGATTGGATTACAAAAATTTTACAACCAACTGCTCCTTTTTTCAAGGTCGTTTTTGGGCTTTCTCCGGGAGGAGCCTATGTATTTCTTCTGGGACTTCTCACCGGTTACCCTATGGGGGCAAAATTAACCGCAGATTTGTATTATGCTGGAAAAATCAGCCGGCAGGAGGCTGAATATTTGTTAACTTTCTGCAATAATCCAAGTCCGGCCTTTCTTATTACTTATGTGGGACATATCTGTCTTGAGGGAAAATTACATATTGGTTTTCTTGTGGGGATTCTGTTTCTATCAGACATGATCTGCATGTGTTTTTTTCGCTTTACATTCTATAGAAAAAACTCACTGCTTTCCTTTTGTACGCCAAAAACATCTGAGCAGGAATATACTTCTGCCGGGCTCCTGGATTTTGTCATTATGAATAGTTTTGAAACTATGGCAAAACTGGGGGGTTATATTCTTATGTTTTCTATTCTGTCCGCAGCCATAAGTCATTTCTGGTATCTTCCGGCACAGGGAAAATATATTCTTCTCGGACTGATAGAAGTTACCACTGGTCTCCATGGGCTCCTGCTGTCCGGGTTTTCTTATTCCCTTCGTGTACTTCTTGCACTGTGTATGAGTGCATTCGGAGGATTCTGTATTATGGCGCAAACAAAAAGCGTACTTGGAAAGGAACTCTCCCTTCATCCGTACGCTTCTGCCAAATGTATGAATGCAGCAGTTACTGCTGCTCTCATACTTATATTCTTATAAACATGATCCCTGCTCACATAAAACATTTATAGAATAGTTTTAGTGAATCACAATCAGATAAAGTCTGCTATATTTCGCGCAGCAAAATTAGTTATCGCCAATCTCGTCCAGAAGAGCTTCATCTTCCTTGGAAGCCTCTGTATCAGCCGGCTGATAAGAGCCGGACATTGCAGCTGCCTGAGCAGTCTGTGGCGCAAGCTCCTGACGATTATGGTTTACAACATCCATGCATGCCTGAAGAGCATCGATGAATCCTTTATATTTGCCGCCAGCATCCTCAAGAGTCTGGGTAAGTACGGAACCGATGTTTGCCATCATGTCATCTGTGTATGTGATCGCGCTGAGACGAATGCTGTTAGCATCCTGTGTAGCGGAATCCAGAATCTCCTGAGCCTGACGATTCGCTGCATTGATAGTCTCGTTTGCCTGCGCATATGCTTTCTGCATGATCTCATGCTGGGTAACAAGCTCCTGAGCTTTATTCTGTGCATCTGCGATCAGTGCATCTGCCTTGGTCTGTGCATCCTCAAGGATGGCATCCTTATTGCTGATGATCTTCTGATAACGTTTGATCTCGTCCGGAGTCTTAAGACGAAGTTCACGAAGAAGCTCTTCGATTTCTTCTTTATTCACTACAATCTTAGTTGTAGAAAGTGGCTGATATTTACAACTGTCTACATATTCTTCGATTTCTTCAATGATCTGTTCAATTCTGCTGCTCATAGTAAACTCTCCTTATTCTATTTCTTCAAATCGTGCATCTTTTTCTTAACAGCTTCGGTAATTTCCGGCGGAGCAAATTTGCTCAGGTCGCCATCATAGCCTGCTACTTCTTTCATAATAGTAGAGCTAAGATATGCATATTCCAGGCTTGTCGTCAGAAACACGGTGTCAATATCCGGAGCAAGCACCCGGTTTGTCTGTGCCATCTGCAGTTCAAATTCAAAATCTGTAACTGCACGAAGCCCGCGCACGATCACCTGTGCATGATTCTCTCTGGCAAAGTTCACAGAAAGACCCTTGAATGCCTTGATTTCTACATTCTCCATGTCTTTTGTTGCCTTTTCTAGTATATTAACACGTTCTTCAACAGAAAACAACGGACTTTTTGCAGAATTATGCAAAACTCCTACGATTACTTTGTCGAAAGATACGCTTGCACGCTTGATTATGTCCAGATGACCATAAGTGGCCGGATCAAAACTTCCTGGATAAACAGCTATTACCATGTATTTTTCTCACTTTCCCCGGCATAAAAAGATATGCTTGTTAGTTTTGTATTCTTTGGAACGCAGCTGTCTGTAGCCAAGATCTTCCACATAACCGAAATCTGTAGCAAGGTCAGCTTCCACGATGATCAGTGTATTCTCATCCAGAATACTGCTGTCCTGAAGGTATTCCAGAACCTGACGCTCCAGCTCATGGTTATATGGGGGATCCATAAATATGCAGTCAAAAACGCCCTTTCCTTCTAAGGAACGAAGGGCCTGCATCACGTCCATATTCAGCAGTGTACCACTATCTGCAAGTTTTGTAAATGTCAGATTTTCTCTTATGCATGTGCATGCCTTGGGATTTTTTTCAACAAAAACAGCCCGAGCTGCTCCGCGGCTTAATGCCTCAATGCCGATTGCACCGCTTCCGCTGAACAGATCAAGGAAGTGACAATCCAGAAGTTCAGGCTGAAGAATATTAAAAAGAGTTTCTTTGATGCGGTCTGTGGTCGGGCGTGTGTCCATACCCGGCACAGTCTTAAGGTTCAGTCGTCTTGCTTTTCCTGCGATGACTCTCATTTCAGATTCAGTCTCCAATCCAGATCACCACGGGCCAGTCCAAGAATAAGAAGTTCTGCAGTAGCGATATTGGTCGCCACCGGAATATTATACTGGTCACAGCGCTTTACAATAGCTGTGATGTCTGGCTCCTTTGGATCTATCATAACAGGATTATAGAAAAGTATTACCATATCCAGATCCTGCCGCTCTACCATTTCCATGAACTGCTTATCGCCTCCGATACTGCCCGGTAAAAACTTATGGACATGAAGACCGGTGGCTTCCTCAATTCTTCTTCCTGTAGTGCCGGTAGCATATACTTCATGCTTGGCCAGGATGTTCTTATAAGCGATACAGAAATCTTCAATGAGAACTTTTTTACTATTATGTGCAATGATACCTAAATTCATAGTTCACCTCTCCCATTTCTTTCTGTTTATTGTACCAATTATAGCAAATTGACAAAAGAAGTGCAACAAAAACGTTTGAATATATACAAAATTCATTATTTGTTAAGAATTTGTTTTTAAATGACGTATTGATTTATTTGGTTTTTTTATATTTTATTGTGCAAATCAGCTCCGTATTCTACCGCTACGCTTCATTTTTTAGCCTTATTACATGAAAATTCTTCTGTATAAGTATATGAATACGCACAATTTTCATAATTTTCGCACATTTAAAGATAAAAATTTCACAATTTCTTTTTATATGTAAAAAAATATAACAACCCACTTTTTTTTGCATATTTATATGAGAAGCGTATTGTTTTCAATAGTTTTCAATAATCTTCACAGCTGATTTTTGTTTGTTTACACCATTTTATTTTCCTCCAAATCATCCCAAGGTTTCAGACCCATTTCCTCCAAGGTGATACCATACGGTGCACCTCCGGAGGTATAACCGGCAATAAAGAAAAATCGGTCATCTTGCAAGATCTCTTCTTTAGCCAGATTATCTCTTGTTTCTTTTTTCAGTTTTGCTCTCATCTGTTGTTTCTTTTGTTTTGCAACAGCTGCTTTTTCTTCCGGTGTTTTCTTATGTTTTTTTGTCATAAGTATTTCTAGTGTAATTCCATTCTGAATGTCTTCTTTCATCAGCATAATCATTGTATCAGGATAAAGTTCACAAAGTATCCGCAATACGTTCCCATAAGTTCATGTCATTATTGAAATCGTACATATTTCAGTATAAAAAGTTCACTATTCAAATTCTGATTATTATTTCTCCATATACTCTTCTGCCATATGTACTGCCATAGCACCATCTGCCACTGCTGTTACTATCTGACGAAGTAACTTTGTTCTGACATCTCCTACAGCATAAACACCCGGAATACTCGTTTCAGTGTTTTCACCTGCCACAATATATCCTTTATTATCCAGTTCTATCTGATTATCTAAAAAATCTGTTGTCGGTTTTCTTCCTATACTCACAAACAGGCCGTCACATTCTATAATGTTTTCTTCTCCTGTAACTGTATCTTTCAACCGCACACCAGTCAATCGTTCTCCATAAATCAGTTCATTTACTGTATTATTCCATCGAAACTCTATATTTTCAGTTTTCATCAGCTGGTCATGGTAGATTTTCGTTGCACGTAATGTATCTCTACGATGAACAATGATGACTTTCTTAGCAATTCGACTTAAAAGAGCAGCATCTGATACAGCAGAATTTCCACCACCAACAACCACCACGATCTTATCTTTATAAAACATACCATCACAGGAGGCACAATAAGCAACCCCATGACCTATCAATTCTTTTTCTTTAGCGAGACCAAGTTCTCTTGGATTTGCTCCAGTAGCAATCACTACTGTTTTCCCAATATAAATTCCCGAACTAGTTTCTACTCTCTTAAGCTTTCCTGTTAAATCCATATTAAAAACTTCAGCATATTCACTTTTAGCGCCAAATTTTTCCGCCTGTTTTTGCATTTTCTCTGCCAATGAAAATCCGTCAATTCCATTTTCAAAACCAGGATAGTTATCAATCTGCCAGGTCAATGACATCTGACCACCTGCAGATAATTTTTCTAAAACAATTGTATCAAATCCTGCTCTGGCTGCGTATAATGCTGAAGTATACCCTCCAGGTCCTCCCCCCACGATAATCATATCGTAAACATGATTTTCATTCATACAGCAGTCCTCCTTTTATTTTTCCAATGCTTCATTAATAAAATTCTCTATCATTATTTTTGATTCAGGTGCAACAATAGAATCTATTGCCTTTCCATCTCGATATAAAACCAGCGTAGGAATTATCTCAATCTTTTCAGCTTCTGCAATCTGTGGTTCTTCATCAATATTTACTTTTCCAGCAATAAGAATATCGCTGTATTCTTCACTTATTTTTTCATAAGCCGCTCCAATTCTACGGCAATAACCACACCAAGGTGCCCAGAAATCAACCAAAACCGGTTTTTCTTTATGAATTAATTGTCCAAACTTTTCTTTATTTATATTTATTGATGTCATATTTTTCAACTCCTTCTCCTGTTTGAACTTAATATATCGCATAAAAGATCTTGCTTCTGTGATGATATCACAGAAAAGATAATTTACTTTATTACACTTCTTTTTATTTCTATTTGTGGCATATGCCAGTTACATAATTGACGCATCTAAAAAAAGCAAGTATACTATATTCGTAAAGGAGATAACGGTTATGAACTTCGAAAATTGTTTTCCACTATGGAATGACTTAAATACAACACAGAAAAAAATAATTTCAGACAATTTAATCACACAGTATGTAAAAAAAGGGACAATCATTCACAATGGAAACCTGGATTGCACTGGATTATTACTGGTTAAATCCGGGCAGCTTCGAACCTACATACTTTCAGATGAAGGACGAGAGATTACACTTTACCGTCTGTTCGATATGGATATGTGTCTTTTATCCGCCTCATGTATCATACGCTCCATTCAATTTGAAGTAACCATTGAAGCAGAAAAAGATACTGATCTTTGGATCATCCCTGCTGAAATCTATAAGGGCATTATGAAGGAATCTGCTCCCGTCGCAAACTATACCAATGAGTTAATAGCCACCCGTTTTTCTGATGTCATGTGGCTGATTGAACAAATCATGTGGAAGAGTTTGGATAAGCGTGTTGCTTCATTTCTTTTAGAAGAGACCTCTATCGAAGGAACAAACGAGCTGAAAATCACTCATGAGACGATTGCTAATCATCTTGGTTCCCACAGGGAAGTTATCACTCGAATGCTTCGATACTTTCAAGGCGAGGGTCTCGTCAAACTCTCCCGCGGCAAAATCACAATCCTTGATCCAAAAAGACTGGAAACACTCCAAAGGTCATAAAATTGTTTTTCTGTAACATATAAAGAAGAATCCTCCATTTATCAGAATTATGAAAGTCATTCTAATAAATGGGGGATCTTTTTATATTACGAGAAAATTATAAAAATATTATGATTATTTTTAATAATCCATACCACATGCATATGCCTTTTCAATCAGCGCACGGTCATTGACAACTGTATCATAGAAGCGGAATCCGCCGGAGAAGTTGTATGTTTCATATCCATTTCCTTCCAGAATACGACTGGCAATATAACTTCGCAGCCCACTCTGGCATATCAGGTAAACAGGCTTTCCTTTCTCAATTTCATTGATACGTTCCCTTAGTTCATCTACAGGAATGTTTTTGAATCCATTCATATGCCCCCTGTTAAATTCACCTACAGTTCTCACATCCAGCAACACAACACTTTTATCTCTAGAAATCTTATCCATATCTTCCAGATGCCATTGTTTTAAGGTACCTTTTGCTATATTGTCTATCATGAATCCTGCCATATTTACAGGATCCTTGGCAGAGGAATAAGGCGGTGCATATGCGAGATCCAAATCCTTCAGCTGGGTTGCCTTCAGCCCTGCATGGATTGCTGTTGCCAGCACATCAATACGTTTATCAACTCCTTCATATCCAATAATCTGAGCACCAAGCAAACGATAGGTCTCTTTTTCAAAAACCACTTTCATGGTCATCACTTTTCCACCAGGATAGTAACCGGCATGACTCATAGGAGAAAGAATTACTGTATCTACCTCTAATCCTGACTTTTTGGCATTGGTTTCATTGATACCTGTAGTGGCTGCTGTCATATCAAACACTTTTATAACGGAGCTTCCCTGACTGCCAAGGTAACGACTATCACCGCCACAAATATTATCAGCGATGATCCTGCCCTGTTTATTGGCTGGTCCTGCCAAAGAAATCAGCGCATCATTACCCGTAACATAATGTTTTACCTGAACTGCATCACCTGCAGCATAAATATCCGGTACAGAGGTTTCCATTCTGTCATTCACTATAATACTTTCCTTGATGCCAAGTTCCAGACCGGCTTCTTTTGCTAATACTGTGTCTGGTGTGACTCCGATTGCCAGAACTACCATATCAGCCTGAAGGGATGGATTATCTTTCAACAGGACCTCCACTCCGTTGTCTTTTTCTTTAAATCCTTCTACTGTATAGCCCAGTACCAGTTTTATCCCATGCTTTCTCATTTCATTATGGATCATGGATGCCATATCCGGGTCAAAAGGGTTCATCAGCTGCTTAGGCCGCTGGACAATCGTAACATCCATGCCAAGCTCCCTCAAATTTTCTGCCAGTTCCAGACCAATAAAACCGCCACCTGCCAATACAGCCGATTTTGGATGATTCTTATTTATATATTCCTTTATCCGAAAAGTGTCTTCTACAGTACGAAGTGTAAAAAGTTTATCAATACCTACTCCGGGAAGTCTCGGCTGTGTTGGCTTTGCACCTGGAGAGAGGATCAGCTTATCATATTTTTCTTCAAATATCTCACCATTCTCTAAATTTTTCACTGAAACCGTTTTACGTTCCGGATGTATGGAGATAACTTCATGATGAATTTTCATGTTAATACGGAAGCGTTTAAAAAAACTCTCTGGTGTCTGTAGTGTAAGTTCTTCCGGGTCTGTGATCACGTCTCCAATATAATATGGAAGTCCACAATTTGCATAGGATATGTATCCGGATCTTTCAAACACAGTAATTTCAGCATGTTCATTCAGTCTGCGTATTCTTGCTGCGGCTGTAGCTCCTCCGGCTACACCTCCTACAATTATTACCTTCATCTTATTTTTCCACCTTTCCTGAGTAAGCTGCAATGCCACCGATATTATTTACTTTAGAATATCCCATTCGTTGCAGTATCCCAGTTGCCTGGCGGCTTCGTGAACCGGAATAACAGTATACAAACAGTGGGATATCCTTATTCTTCGCTACAGAAGCAATATTGTCAAGTTGCTGCAACGGCACATTTTTACTTTCTGGTATATGTCCTTCCTGATATTCCTGCGGTGTACGTACATCCAGCAGAACTGCATCATCAGTCCTTTTATATTCTTCTATGCCTTGATTAATATTCGACTGTTTAAAGAGATCAAAAAATCCCATTAGCACACCTCCCTAAAGCATTTCTAAAATCGCATTCTTAGGTCTCGCCCCTGAAACCTGCTGTACAATCTTCCCATTCTTCATAACCACTAAAGTCGGAATGCTCATAATACTGAACTTATTTGCCAGTTCAGGCTCTTCATCTACATTAATCTTTCCAACTTTAATATCTCTACGCTCACTTGCAATCTCCTCTACAATAGGTACTACCATGCGGCAAGGCGCACACCAAGATGCCCAAAAATCTAAAAGAACGGGTTTATCGGAATTCAGTACTTCGTTCTGAAAATTATTTTTATTGATATTAATAGCAGACATTTTACAGTCCTCCTTATCTTTTTCTTTTTGTAGATTTATTATAATCTTAATTTCATTTATTTTCCGTGATTACATCACCATACCTCATTAACTTAACTTCTTGCCATACCATCTACACTTAATATAACACCTGTAATGTAACTCGCCTCATCTGAAGCAAGAAACACAAACGCATTGGCAATATCTTCTGGCTGTCCAAGACGACGCAATGGAATTCTTTCAATCATAGGTTCGATAACTTCCTTTGGCACGGCCTTCATCATATCAGTTTCTGTAATCCCAGGTGCAACAGCATTAACACGAATACCTTTAGGTCCTAGTTCTCTTGCTAATGATACAGTCAATCCGTTTACTGCAAACTTCGATGCCGGATAAGCAAACCCACTTGGCTGTCCCGAAATACTCACCATGGAAGAAGTTGAGAGAATGACCCCCTTGCCTCTTGCCACCATACATTCTGCTGCTACACGAGTAGTATTAAATACTCCTTTTACATTTAGATCCATGACTTTATCAAAAGTCTCCTCTGTATAATCCATAAATGAGGTGTTTTCTGAAATCCCTGCATTATTTACCAGTATGTCGACACATCCATATTTTTCAGTTGCCTCTTTAAAAGCCTTTCTGACAGACTCCATGCTTGCCAGATTTGGACTAATTCCAGCAACTATTGCATTGGGATATTTTTCTTTTAATTTATCTACAGCAACATCTGCCGATTCCTGTGAACTTGCTGCCAACACAACTGAAGCACCTTCCTTCAAGAATTTATCAGCTGTAGCAAATCCTATACCACGGCTTCCACCCGTAATGATTGCAACTTTATCTTTTAATCTCATTTAGACTACCTCCTTACTTTGTTTGTAGTTACATTATAAGCAAAAGGTAAATCATTTTCTGTGATATCATCACAAACTATCGCAATAAAAAACCCTGTTGCTCACACGCACCAGGGTTTCAGACTGTAGACAAAGGGGGATGTGAAATAAGTCCCCTTTTGTGTATTTCAAATCAGTTCTGTTAATACTTTAATGAAGAAGATCACGATCACCACAATCATAACCGGTTTTACGATCTTGTGACCGTTTGAAGTAAAGCTATGACTTCCAAGATAATTCCCTGCCATGTTACAAACTCCTGCTGCAATTCCCAGTGGCAAAAGCACTTTGCCATTGATCAGAAATACGACAAGTGCTGTGATATTGGTTGTCAGATTGATTGCCTTTGTGGCACCTGCTGCATCGTTTAATGTCATATGACAGAAACCGGTAAATAAAAGCATCAGAAATGTTCCTGTTCCCGGTCCGTAAATCCCATCATAAATACCAACTACGGCTGCGATCAGAATACTTTTAAAAATCAGCATTCCATTGATCACTTCTGTTGCATTTTCGTCTTTTCCTTTCAGTGCTTTGCTTCTCAGTACATAAAACAAAATGACCGGAAGCACAACCAGCATGGCGATCTTTAAAGCTTTCTCCGAAATCAGAAGAGCCAGATGAGATCCTATCCAGGATCCGGCAATTGCACCAAAAACTGCCGGAATACAGATTTTCCATTTCATAAAGCCTTTTTTCATGTAGTGAAAAGATGCCACGAAAGTTCCCATGGAGCTGCTCATTTTATTTGTTGCAATTGCAGTATGTACCGGCAGTCCCGCAATCATATATGCCGGAAGTGAGATCAGTCCGCCTCCTCCGGCAATCGAATCCACAAATCCTGCCAGAAATACAAAAAAACATACTACCAGATAAACTAAAACCACATTTTCTCCCACGTTCCCTGTCCTCAATTTCCTTTTGTATTTTTATTATTTTTTCATCGCAATCAATGTCGGGCGAAGAATCTGTACGTATTCTTCATACATTACTTCTCGCAGAAAATCTACATATTCCCAGAAAGTCAGCTCACCGTCCGGTGTAAGGATTTCAAAATCTGTATCATACACATTTACAAACAATCCCGTCTCCTGAAGTCCGTTCCGAAGATAAAAAGCCTTTCTTTTTTTGCGTTCTTCAGCATTTTCTGCTTTTTCATCCTGTGTTTCTATTTCAAAAATATATTTATGATTTTTGAACTTTTTAAGTAATGCCTCCAGTCCCCTGCTTCCATATCCGTAATTTCTTTTCTCCGGTACAATTGCATAATAATCCAGAAGCGCCCTATCCTGCTCCGCATCGATCAGATTGATTGCCAGTCCTACGAATTCATCTTCGTCAACCATTGCAAGCATCTCCATCTTTCCATCTGCTACCAGGTTTTCCATTACCTGCAGGGGCTTTTTCTCCTGTTCCGGAAATGCTTTATCATAAAGATCATAAAGCTGCCATTTATATTTTGCGCCTTCATCGGCAATGTTTACAAGTTTCATTTTTCTCTCCTGCTTAATTATTGATCATATCCGGCCATGACAGAATTTCTCCGGCAATCTTTTCTTCATAATCGCCCTCAATATCCTCACTTCTGCCTGCCTCATAGATATTTGTCTCTGCACCCCAGACTCCATCGTGATATTCCCACACATGGAATTTCAGTCCGCGGAACATAAAATCCAGACTTCCGCATCCGTCTTCTTCGGTATATTCAAACCTGATATTTTTTTGATTCAATGCATCCTGTACTGTCTGCAATCTCATATTCATTCCCCCGTCTTGCATATTTATTAGTTATTGCTGTTCACAACAACACCTGTTTGTTACTGTTCACTCCGTTCACAGCAACTTGGTCAAAATCCATTCCAAAACACCTCGCGGAATACTGCCTGTGTTCACAGCAACACCTGTTTTTCTAGTATAACACATCTTCGGCGGTTGTCTATTGTAAAAAACGCTTCGATGATTTATTATAGTAAATAGCGAAATAATGAGGAGTGTAACCTTATGACTACAAAAATGGTTTTTCATGGAAGTGACATAGAAAAAATATGTGACTACTATCATTTAAATAAAGAAGATATCGTTAAATTCGGGGCAAATGTCAATCCTCTTGGCCTCTCCGCCTCTGTAAAAAAAGAAATTGCAGAAAATGTCGATCTTTTTTCTTCTTATCCGGACAGAGATTATGTATCTCTCAGAAATACGATCTCAGAATACTGCAGGATTCCTGCTGAATTTATTTTACCGGGAAATGGTTCCAGTGAACTGATCTCACTTCTGATTCAGGAACGTGCGCCGAAACACACCCTGATTCTCGGACCGACATATTCCGAATATTCCAGAGAACTTTCTTTCTCCGGAAGCACACAGGAATATTATCATCTGCGAGAAGAACGAAATTTCACTCTCGATGTAGAGGATCTATGCAAAACTCTGGAAAACGGTTATGATTTCCTGATTCTCTGCAATCCGAATAATCCGACTTCCTCTGCGATCATGCAGGAAGATCTCCGCAAACTGATCGCATTCTGTGCAGATAAAGATATTTTTGTCATGATCGATGAAACTTACGTAGAGTTCGCACCAGATGTCGAAGAAATAACTGCAATTCCTCTGACCAGAGAATTTACCAATCTTATGGTACTGCGTGGTGTTTCTAAATTTTATGCTGCACCGGGCATGCGTCTCGGTTACGGAATTACCGGAAATATGGAATTTCTTTCCAAAATGCGAGAAAAACAGACGCCATGGTCACTGAACAGTCTTGGTGCCTTTGCCGGAGAGCTGATGCTTCGTGACCACGACTACATTCAGGAAACGCGTGATCTGATCCTCGATGAGCGTGACCGCATGGAGCAGGAACTTCAAAATATCCCTACTTTTAAAGTTTATCCTGCCTATGCCAATTTCATCTTATTAAAAATCCGCCGGGACGGTCTGACTTCCGCCGATGTCTTTGAGGCCTGCATCAAAAAAGGCCTGATGATCCGCGACTGTTCTTCCTTCCAGTGCCTGGACGGCGAATTTGTCCGCTTCTGCATCATGATGCACGACGATAATACAAAACTCTTAAACGTACTGAAGCAGCTGTAATCCAGCTGCTTCAGACTGTAGACAAAGCCCTGCTTTTGCAGGGTTTTGCTATTGTTGGAACCGCTTTTCTGATATAATAAATATCAGAAGGGCGGTGTTTTTTATGATGACGAAAAATGCAGATAAAAACAGAGAACAAATGATGATGTTTTCCATGGATGACATGGTACCTCAAAACCATATGCTGCGATTGATTGATAAAGCAATCAATTGGAATTTTATTTATGATCTGGTTGAAGAAAAATACTGTCCGGATAACGGCCGTCCCAGTATGGATCCCGTCATGCTGATAAAGATACCATTCATTCAGTATCTCTATGGGATAAAAAGCATGCGTCA